>NZ_JBEZFA010000023.1:0-118234 GCF_040649215.1 Micromonospora sp. NPDC049044
GGAGAGCCCGTCGGGATCGACTCTTCGTTGCGGCGGTCTCCTGCCTGATGGCAGAGCGAGCAGCACGGCGTAGCACACCAAGGTCACATACACGCTTCCGCCGCTGATAAGGCGCGGTGATCGTGGGCGTGCTTCCCGATCGACCGATGCGGCTGAGGAAGCCAGCGCTGGTGCCGACCGTAGCGCTGGGCCGGCAGGTCACGAGCGGTCGGCGGCCCGGTGCGAGCCCGGTCTAGGGGGAGCAGGTTGGGAGCAGCGGGGTGCCCTGAACAGCTTTGAACAGCATCCAACGGCATCGAACAGCACTCAACTGCACCCACCCCTGCCTGCGGATCCACGTTCTCCCAGGTCAGAGCAGGTGCGGCGTCCTGCTTCCCGCGGAGTGCTCCGCGGTTCTGCGATGTAGTCGACAACGCTCTATGTCGCCTGGCAGGGGAGTGTGCGCAGGTCAAGGCGGTAAGGAGCCATTGGTTGGCCTGGCCTTGCAACTGGGAGCAGATTGGGTGCAGGTTGGCGAAGAGGTCTCCGTGCCCGAAGTGCTCACTGATGCCGGACAGAGACGAGGCGCTTTGACCTGCGGTGATGGAGATGGAGCGGTGCGGCGTGACCTCCCAGTAGATGTCGAAGTGGTCAGGCGTTGCTGCTCCCGCGATGGCTGGCGCCGGCCGACGTCTCGGTTCGCCTAAGGTCACGTCTTTAGGTGTGCTGCGGATCGATGTGGAGCGTTGTGGGTGAGCTTGCTGGGAGTCCGCCGCAGTTCCACCATTCGAGACACTGATCCCACGGGAAGCGTTCTGACCTGGCCCTTCAGGCTGGTGGACTCTTCGGCGGAACCGAAGGCGTCAGCACTGGCAGGCCGCGTGGAAGGCTCCCATGCTGATCAGGCGATCGAACTATCCATGACGCACGTTCCCGCAGGCTGCGGGTTTATGGGGCTCAGATCCCACTTCTGACGAATGACGGCAGGTGCTTGGCTGCCCTGCCGAATGGGTCCTGGTCTCTACGCTGTGCCCATGCAGGTCTTCCTTCCCGTTCTGTCGGCAGCGTTAGGGGCCGTCGTCGCCTTCGCCAGCGTGTGGTTGACCCAGCGCCGCACGGACAGCCGGTCTTTGCAGGAGCGCCGTGAACAGCGCCTGCTCCCCGCCTACTTGCGTTATCACTGCCATGTTCGCGAATGGGTCAAATCGATCGAGGGGCACGCACGGGCTGGTGGCATCACGGACGAATCCAATGACTTGATGCGGTCCGCCTTCGACAGTCTTAAAATGTCAGGCTACGAGATCGATTTGTTGGCCCCTCCTCACATCTCACGTGCAGCCGAGGAAGTTGAAGACCAGCTCTTGAGGCTCACCGAGAATCTGGGGTATGACCTGCGTCTTGCGTCTTTGAGTGCCGCCTCTGTTCCTGTCACCCGAGAGGTGATCAAGGAGGAGTTATTCCAGATAAGCGACGCAAGAATGACTTTGATGGTGCTAATGCAGCAAGATCTAGGTATACGAGTCATGGATGACTCGAGCATTGGAGTGCGAGACGAGAATCGGCTACTTCAGCAATAGCCATGACGGGCCAGGTCTCGGTCGCCGCTACAACTCACTGTGGAGTTGTCAAGGACCGAACGACGAGTGACCGTGCCCGCTGCGTTCCCGCGGCGGTACACCGTGAGCCGTCAGCGAACGCGGCCACGAAAAGCCCGACCTGGTCATCGGCGCAGCCGGCGTTGAGCACCAACCACGAGCCGGGCGCCAGCGGTGCCACCGGCCACGGCGGCGGCCCGTCGTCCGGATCTGTCGCGAGTCGGATGCCACGAGGCGTTTACCACCGCTGTGACCATGAGGACCTGACCGGTGCAAACGCGAGCCGGAGCGTCGCCTGCCGCGGAGAATCTGGTCCCGGTACTGCTGGAAGGTGTGCCGGACAGCGGTTAGCGACCGCCCGGCTGTCTCATGCCGTCTGGATCGGTCACATGGTCATCGAGGTCACCGCCCAGGCACCCGAGCTGGTGGACCGGGCTCGTGCCGCCGGCACCTGGCCATATCAGACTTGGACCCCTCAGGCGTAGCGCCCACACGTTCGGGGCCCGGCCGGCCGCTTTGGGAGCCCGCTCCACATCAGCGGGCTCTCCGCAGCCCGGCCTGACTCGAACGGTGCTGCCACCAGAGCGGGAGCGCATGGGCAAGGTTCGAGCCGAGCGATGCACGCCTCCCCGGTGTCCGGCTCCCCCGGGTTGTCGGCACGCTTCCCGGCGGGCGGTGCCTGGCCTGACGAACGCCGTCAGCGGGCCGGCCAGAAACCGATCATTATCCGCTCGGGGCCGACGGTGCGCCCGACCGGATCGAAGTCGGGCGAGCGCAGCAGCGCCCGCATCTGGGCCCTGCCTGCGACGTCGACGCGTACCCGGTAGCGGCCGGGAGGGCCTACTGGCAGAAGGTCGCTTACGGGGGCCATGTCGAGCAGGTGCGACAGGTACACGGTGCCGGTTTGCAGGGTGACCGCCGTGCTGTCGGTATCCGGCCACGTCGTGGAATCGACGGCCGCGGGTTCTCCGTCCCACGCCTGCACGGTCACCGACGCCCGACAGGTGGCGTTCGACGGGCTGGCGACAAACAGTGCGTCGCGCCCGCTCCAGCAGATGCGGTCCTGACTGAAGTCGGGGTCGCCGATATCGTCGGCGCGCTCGTCGAGCACGAGGAACAGGCCGTGGTCGGCGGCGACCGTGCCGCTGACGCTGCCGAGCAGATGTACCACCGTCACCTCCGCAGGGATATCCCAGCGTCACCTCCGCAGGGATATCTCAGGCCGACGCCGCACGGCGCCGGCCTGGGATATGGTTACCCGACTAACTGTCTACTGATGCACCTGGAGACTGCCCCGCTCAGTGGTTGCGGATCGGCCACGTCAAGGCCCCGGCAGAACCGTCTATTTCGCTTGGCACCGACAAAATACCTTCCGCGGCTGACGTAGCAGTTCATCGGCCCCACGACCGCCTGCTCAGCGAAGCCACCACCGCCGAAAGTCGGTGCGAGCAGGCGACGACCGTCAGTCGCCCGCCCGACAACCTCAGTGCCAGGGATGAAAGGCAGATCCGGCAAGGGTTGATACGACCCGCGAAAGCGGCTGGTACCGGCGAAGTTGACCCCTGCCGCGCTCACGTCGACGAGCAACTGCCCATCGATGGCCACCGGTTCAGGCAACTGACAAGATTCAAGACCTTGGGCCCGCCGAAGCGGGCACACTGCACGGCTCGCATGATCAGCACCGTGTACCGCGCCCGGCAGCAACCGGCCCACGCACAGTCCGACTCCATGATGTCCATCCGGTCCGATCGGCGAAGCGGGTGGTCCGCAAGGCTGTCGTGCCGAAGAGCGTGCGTAGGGCCAGCTAGGTGTTCTGTCCAGAGAGGTTGGGGACGCGGCTGGCGGGGGGCTGCCGAGTGCGGTGTGGTGGCGGTGATTGTTGTTTGTGTGGAGCCAGGCGGGCAAGGCGGCGCGTCGGGCGGACTCCGATCGGTAGGGCTTGACGCCGTGCGGATGCTTGTGCGGCGAGGCGCAACGACCCTGCTCGAACACGCCCGCGCTTCCTGGACCGCCATCTTCCGGAACTATTTCAACGACCCGAACCAGTTCAGGAAGGCCGCCGCGTTTCTCAGCTTCGCCATCGAGCAGCTCACCGACCTCATCGAAGGGTCGGGCTGGGAGCGGGAGTATCCCCGTGACGTCTGGCAGCTGCGCTTGTCTCGGCTACATCCCGCCGCCGCGTTACGGCAACTCAACCACACCGATATTCAGCAGCGCTGGCTCGTCGACTGCGCGAAGCGGTGGCTGCACTGGCGGCTGACCGTCGAGGAGAAGTCGATCAATACCGTGTCGGCCGATCTGCTGGCGCTGCGCCGGCTCTCGGCCTTTTTGACCGTGACCGGGCAAGCGCGCTACTCGATCCGCCAGCTTACCCGCCCAGTACTGGAGCAGCACATCGCCTGGCTGCACCAGCAACCGCAGCTCGGCAGCAGTGCCACCATCCGCGACAGCATCAGCGCCCTGGCGGTCTTCCTCCCGGCGTTGCAGGACCAGAGGACTGGGCGCCCGACCTGCCCCGAAACGCCGTCATCTACGCCCCGGACTACCCGAGAACGGATCCCGCTACGCGCCGGCGGCCTGAACGCCCACATCATGACCCAGGTCCGCGCGCACCTGCCCCGCTGGCCCCAGCCCGACGGCCGATTCCTGACCGAGCCATGCTGGCCACCGGGCTGCGCGTCGGTGACGCCTGCGCGTTCGGCTACGACCCGATCGTCCGCGACCGTGACGACAACCCGTACATCCGGTACTGGAACCACAAGATGCGCCGCGAAGCCTACGTCCCCATCAGCCTGGCAACGCTCGACAAGATCCGTGAACAACAGACCAGGGTGCGCGAGCAGTACCCGGCGGAGACTGCGGCATACCTCAGTCAGCCAGCTCCCCGGGGCCGGCCCGTTGACGGGTTGAGCGTTGGGGGCGGCCTCCCCAAACACGAGGTGGTCGTGCGGCTGTTGCCTGCGGTCCAGGGCAGGTCACCGCGTCTGGTGCCCGTGTTCAGTTGCTTGAGGATGCGGGCTTATGGCTCTCGAAAGAGGATGCGACACGTTGCTGTAAACGTTCGGATTGAGCGACTGACCCACCGCTCACACCAAGACCCTGCCGAGCCGCATGGTAGAAGCGATCACGTCGCGTGTTGGCCTGCTCGATGATTTCGGGTAGCGGCTGGGAAGTCTCCCCGACGCTACGGGCTCGGTGCTCGAGCCTCCAGACCGCCTCTCGCCAATCTTGCGCTGCAGCGACGGTGGCGGCGTCCCCAAGCAGCAGGACGTTTTCCCATACGAGGGTGTGCCTGAGGTCGGCGTTGGCGAGCAGAGCGAGTGCCGCTGTTTCGTCCAACCCCGAGCGGTACGCGTCACCGGCGTTCATGGACAGGACCTTCAGGGATACTGCCTGGATTTCCTTGAGCACTTGGGCGAACTCGCTGTACGCCTCCATCCGTCGTTCGTCCCATCGCACGGCCTGACCGCGTTTCCACTGGCTTCTGCTGGACAGGGCGGTCGCTAGACCTGTAGCCAGGGCACCGACGACGACGCCCAGTAGTGCCGGTAGCTGTGAGACGAACGCGTCCATCGCTCAAGGGTGTCACCCAGCGGCAACTCATGGATGGCGCCGGATTCACCGTTAATGCGACCCGCTGATGTCCTACAGCGCCGGAAACCGATTCCGTCGGCGTCCGCTTGCCTGATACCGCGACGGGCCGCTTCCCGTGATGCTCGCATCATGATCACCGTGATTCTGACCGGGGACGCTGGGAAATCTGGCTATCCGTCCGATCATTATGCGCGCGACGTGGAACGTACAGGAGTTGGTAAGGCGGTTCCCTCACGATGGAGTGAAGGCCTCCGGTTGTGGAGTGGATCTGTCGAGGAACCGCTCCGGCAACCAGGAGGCCTTCATGCTCCACCGTAATGCTGCTCTGACCCCACGCGCGCGTCTGCGGCTTGCGCGTCTGGTCGTGGACGAGGCCTGGCCGGTCGCCAGGCGGCACGGCGTTATGACGTCTCCTGGCGCACGGCCAAACGCTGGGCAGATCGTTACCGCGCGCAGGGCGCTGACGGTATGCGGGACCGTTCGTTTCGCCCCACCACAGCCCGACACGCACACCGCAGCCCGTGGTCCGCAAGGTCGTGCACCTGCGCTCCAAGCAGCGCCTCGGCCCCGTCCAGATCGGCGGGCGCCCGCCACCCCTCGGCCAGTCCTTTGTGGATGACAGCCGCGACCCGCAAGGGAAGAACAGGAATCGACGGACCGCCGAACCATTTGCTCGGGTGGTCCTGGGGCTGCTGACGAGCAGTACGCTGCCCTTGCGGTCGGCTTGCTCAACGGCGAGGGCGAGTGGACGCTCACCGAGCGCCTGGGCGTACGTGGGTCGTCCGCGCACTCGCCACCTGTAGACCACGCCGTCGACCGTGATGAGCCGAGAGCCCTTCGTGGTCAACGCCACGTCGGTCCCCTCGCCATCAGATGCCGGTGCCTGCAGCCAACCACGCCGCACCAGTGGTCGGGGTACACAGGGGGCACAGGACACCGTCAAACGTGGTCGACCAGCAACCAACGATGGCAGCCGGAGACGGTGTGTGACCAGGGACCGACCAGCATTCCTGCTGGTGGCGGGACACCGGCTCTTAGTTCCGCTCCAAGGTTTGAACGCCGTAGCATGCGCGCGTGTCAGATGACCCGATCTTCACGGCAGTGCTCGACAGCTTGCTTGAGTGCCTGGCGTTCTTCGAGCTGTGCGACGACGAGACACTCCACCCGGACATTGCCGTGCAGCAGATCGATGATGCAGCGTCCCGCCTGGGCGCGCTAGAACCTGCCGATCGGGCGCGTCTAGCCGCCGCCATCGCAGCCAGAGCGGAGAACTTCCAACCGCCCTACCGCCAGTTCGTCGAAGATGCGCCGGAGGCGTTCGGTCTCCTGGACGAGGACGATTGACCGAGCACCGCAGCCTGAGCTGTCGACAGCAACGGTGACAGCAACCGGCCCGGACGAAGAGGTCGGGTTGACCAGGCAGGTGGTCAACAAGTCCGGGAAGTATGGCCGGCTGCTGTCACGGGTGGACCTGTTCCAGGTTGTAGCCGCAGGTAGCGGTCGTTATGGAGTAGCCGACGGTGGCCGTCGCCAGCACGAGGCCAACACCGACGCCGAGGGCTGCTGCGCCTTTGGTGGACAGCCCAGTTCGCCAAACGCATACGGCAGTCACCACTGCGGCCGGGGGCAGCGAGAACGCGAGGGAGAGCCATACGGTCTCGCGCAACACCCATACCAACCAGGCTGGGTCTCCAGTGAGTTCCTCGCACGGCACCGGGTGTGCGGGCATAGGTGCCGCCGCCAGCGGCGCGGTGGCCAGACCAGCGAACGCGTATGCCAACAGTGTCCAGCCCATCGCAGCCCGGATCCTCGGCCAGTTATTCACAACACGGGACTGTGCCAGAGGCCGCCGAAGACGGCTACGGCGTTGCGCGTCCGTTTCAGGCGTCGCACCGGGAAGTGCGCCCAGGAGGCGTCGCCTACAGCAGGTGGCGGGTTCGGCGCGGATATTGGCGGGGTGTTGGAGAAGCGGGCGACGGAGTTGACCCGGTGGACCATCCACGGCGAGCGGGTCGTGTACGACACCCGGCGGGCGCGGTTGGGTATCGCTGAGGTGGAGTTGCCAGACGGCGTGCGCTTCGAGCAGTACGTGATCCGGGCTCCCCGGGTCGGCCATGGTCGCCGTCCTCGACGATCGGGAGCGCCTGTTGTTGATGCGGCGGCACCGGTTCGTGTTCGACCGGTGGGTGTGGGAGTTACCCGGCGGTTACGCCGACGAGGAGCAGCCGGCGCAGTGCGCGGTACGGGAGGTCGAGGAGGAAACTGGCTGGCGACCTCATGGGGTGGAGTCGTTGCGCTCCGACCACTGTTCCAGATGAGTCGCGGTCAGCAACTCGGTCATAGGATCTCCCTTACCGCCCCAAGATAGGGCGTCGGGGCGACAGTTTCGCTGCCGCGATGCTGCCTCCGTCTCGCGACTTCGCCGGCGGCCCCGGCCCCGACGCCATGCTCGGGACGGACCCTGACTGCACTGCTTCCGCTTATGCCGCATCGCGCTGGGCAGCGTCCCGCCAGGCTCCCGCATGTGCCGTCGCGCGGATCATCCGGTCCTTCCGGTCCGGCCACGATCCGCCCCGAATCTACGATGGCTTGATGACCATTTCCGACCGCGTCACCACGGACGAAGCCCGGGTCGAGGAGGCCCTGCGGCTGCTCTCCGGCGTGCCCGTCGAGCTGAATGTCGCCGTCAAGCGGCTCAGCCGTGGCAGCGGTGTCTACGCTTGGTGGGCTGCTCCCTCGGTCTTTCCCGACCTCCCCGGGCTGCCGAATGAGAACGTCCCGTCAGTACGGCTGCTGTACCTCGGACGGGCGACCAATTTGCGGGGCCGGATCCTGCGCAACCATCTGAGGCGTTCGGGCAGTTCGACTCTGCGTCGTACCCTGGCCGGACTTCTGCTAGCCGAGGGCTACCGGACGACCTGGACCGACCGTGTCGTCCTGGTCCCCGAGGATGAGGCGCGGCTGACCGCATGGATACACAGGCATCTGCGCTTGACGTGGGTGGAGGACGCGGAGCCGGCGACCATCGAGGCGGCGCTTGTCCGGCGTGTGCACCCACCGCTCAACGTACAAGGCGTCGACCCCGAGCATCTCCAATCGGCCGTGGTCGCGGCCAAGAACTCATACAACGCCAGCAGCCGCCCGGCCGAGCCTCCGCGAATGCCGTAACTGGTTGCCCGCCACACGCACGGGTGCGACTGGCGCTCATGCCGCCGATCTGTTGCTACGCGGTGTCATTCCACCCCGATCGAACCGGCTTCCGTCGTGCCGGCCAGAGCAGGAATTGATGGATTACGCCTCGTCGCCGGGATCGAGCCAGCGCCGGAGTGCGTAGGCGAGTCATGGATAAGTGCGCTCTCTCGAGGTTCGGGGTGAAAAAGTGTGCGAAAGATAGCTGTCATCGCGGAGCCCGGCGTGTGCGACGCTTGGGGGGCGTCCCGCCACGCACGATCCGCAGCACCCGCCTGGTCGACCTGGTCAACACCCTCGACCCCAAGCTCGTCGCCGCAGCACTCGGCCTCGACCCGCAAGCCCCGCTGATCTACCTCGCCGACCGGATCGACCTGGACCGACTCCAGGAGTTCAGCGGCCCATCCCAGTCGAGGGCGTAGATAGCGGCTGCTGACCCTCTCTACATCTCCACCCACAGGGAACCGGGCTCACAGCTCGGCAGGAACTCGCCGCTCATGCGATGCTTGCCGCCGCCTCCACCCTCCAGTGAGAACCCCAACGCAGCCCACTATCCCAGCCGTCAACAGCACCGATCCGCTGATGAAGTCAGCCACACGGTTCGGCCAGGGCAAGATCGAGGGAGTGGTGAACAGACCAAGGACAAACGGTTCAAGCACGGCTCCGGCGGGGACGACAAAGCGGGCCGCCACCCCCCACAGATTCGGCCGCCGCGCGATCGCGCCCACCAGTCCGAGCGGTCCGCCCACAACCATCGCAGCCAGGAGCCAGTGCCGGTTGGCCGTCCAAACACCCGGATCGAACATTCCGAAGGCTATCCCCACGCCGTAGTGCACCACGCAAGCGGTGAGCAAGGAGACCGCTCCGGCGGCAAAGGCCGAGACGGGGCGACGGACGAGCCACCCGGACCCCGCTGCCAGCCCGGCCCAGACCGACCCGGCATTGACCAGCTGGCTGAGCGTCAACCGCGCGGCAAGCAGCGTGTTTGCCTTGCCTTCAAGCTGACTCAGGGTCGTCACGTTCGAGGCAAGTGACACCAGAGCCAGCACGCTGGCCGCGGCAACCACCAGCCACCATCCCCGTCGATCCATAGCAAGAGGTTACGCACTAAAGGATCACCCCTCCGGACAGGACCGTCGCAGGGCTCGGTTGACTCAAGTCGCCCTGGACGAACCTGTCCGCTTTCGACGGTGCCTGACACACGTTCACGTGAACATGTGCCCCTTTGCCGAAGCTCTTGTTCGAGGTGAGCAGGGTGGAGCCCTTCTCGTATCGCTTGGAGATGACCTGGAAGACGAGGTTGGCTTGGGCGGGTTCCAGCGGCTGGTAGCCGACCTCCGGGACGTAGCCAGCGTTCGCGGCTTTGCCGAAGAGAGTGCGTCTGCGTCTCGGCGATAAGCCGCGGTTAGCCGATATCCCAGGACGCGAGGTGAGTGCCGCAATGCAGGCATTGGAACAGATACGCGGTGGGCTCACCGTTGCGATCGAGCCGGTGCAGGAACTCTTCGGTTTCCTCGGGTGACCAGCCCAGTTGCCGGTGGCTCGCCCGAAGCATGTTCAGGGCGTCCGGATGAGGTTCGACATCGCGGTAGCCAGCCGGGCCGAGAAAAGCCGCGCCATCGCCGCAGTGGTAGAGCCATGACTCTTGCTGCCAACCGGTGAAGCCAGGGGTCCGGCGAGTGATCTCCTCGATGACGTGGTGCGGCACGCCGTCAGGCACGTCGACCGCGTCGCTGAACTCGGCAGGCATGTCCAGGAGGTCGCTGCCATTCGTGGCGACGGCAACGACGCCGAGCGCCCTGGAAGCCTCCCCGGAGTAGATGCAGTGCAGGCAAAGAGTCCCGGGTTGCCTGCCGTAGATCGGTCCCCGGTAGCGAACTTGCCGAAGTTGACCGCAGACACTGCATTCGTGCTCAATCTGCATCGCCGAGCCCGTGGCTAAGGGGTCAGGGTGGTATCGAAACACCGGCTCGGTCACGAGCCCATCATGCCAACTGTTGGTCACAGCCCCGACGGGGCTGCTGATCCCCACCACCTCGCACACGCCTTCAAGCCCGGTCAGAGGACCGTTGATCTGGCGGTGTAGAAGAAGGCGTACTCGGGCGAGCCGGGAAGACTCTCGTCGTGGGCTCGACCGGCTCGGATGTCGAACGGCCAGCCGTACTTCGTCGCGAAGGCAGCGGCCACCTCGCGCAGCGCGGTTTCACCGGTGATCGGACGAGCGGTGCCGTTCACCACCAGGTCGAGGTCTTCGCCGCTCGCGGTGATGACGCAGGACGGGTTGCGCGCGAGGTTACGGCTCTTGCGGGAGCTGGGACGGCTTGCGACGCACGGCGTCTCGTCGACCAGCACCGGCATCACCGGTGTGGCGTGCGGGCGCCCATCTGGCCGTACCGTCGAGAGCCAGCACTTCTGCACCGACCGCAGGCAGGCCAGTGCCTGACTCCAGGGTTTCAGGGTCGCGACGTCGGTGTTGAACGGCGTCGCGTCCTCCGGCCGGAAGAGTAGCTCGGCAACCGGTGTGCTGGCGGTCATGCCGGGGCTCCGGACGTGCCGTACTCGTCGTGCAGCCGCCACCACTGGTAGGGCTGGGTCTGCGGCCAGCCCTCCGGCGAGTCCTCCCAGGCCTCCTGCCGGCCGTACGGTGCCAGGTCGAGGAAGGTCCAGTTGCTGCCGACCCGTTCTACCCCGCGGGCGGTGGTGGAGTAGGTACGGAAGATTCGTTCGTCGTCGCGGAGGAAGACGTTCAGCGCGAACCCGTCACCGGCTCCCATGTCCGCGTTGAAGCTGTTGTTCAGCGACGAGTACCACGGGACGGCCCAGCCCATCCGTCGCCGAAACGCCATGAGGTCGGCCAGCGGGCCGTGGGACGCCAGCGCCAGGGTGACGTCACGGGCGTTGAGGTGGGCCAGGTGTCCGATGTTGTCGGCGAACATCGAGCAGCCGGAGCAGACGTCGTCGGCGCCGTGCCACATGAAGGTGTAGACGACGAGCTGGCGGCGACCCTCGAACAGGTCGACCAGGCGGGCCGGCCCGTCGGGGCCCTCGAACACATAGTCCCGTTCGATCAGGGTCATCGGCAGCCTGCGCCGCGCCGCAGCGACGGCATCCAGCTGACGGGTGAGTTCCTTTTCTCTGACGCGGAGGGTGTCCAGGGCGGCTTGCCAGTCCTCGGTCGGCACGACGAGCGGCAGGTTCATGCGGCCTCTTCTCGGTCGAGGGACGTCCGGGCGGTCCGTTCCCTCAAGGGACGGACCAGGTGACGGTAGCAGCGTCCGTTCCCTTAGGGAATCCTCTTGCGTATCGTGGCGTCATGCAGCGAACGCAGTTCGGCGCCATGGCGTGCTCGATCGCCCGAACTCTCGACGTCATCGGTGAGCCGTGGTCCCCGCTGATCCTGCGCGACATCTACGCCGGCACGACTCGCTTCGAGCAGCTCCAGCGGCAGCTCGGCATCTCTCGCAAAGTGCTCGCCGAGCGGTTGAGTTGGCTGGTCGGGCACGGTGTGCTGGCTCGGCGTGAATACTCTGCCCGGCCGGTCCGCCATGAGTACACGTTGACCGACAAGGGCACGGAGTTGTGCGACCTGCTCCTGGTCCTGGTCCGGTGGGGCGACCGGTGGACCGCGAACGACGCCGGCCCGCCGGTGCTCTTCCGCCACCACGACTGCGGCGAGATCAGCCACGTGGAACTGCGGTGCGCGCAATGCGGACGACCCATGCACGCCACGGACATCGATCTGTTGCCCGGCCCGGGTGCCGATGCCGGAGCCGCCGACCGGGGGTGAACGGGTGAGGCGGTCGTCGACGTCTGGCGATCCCCACTTGACGTCTCCGCCTCAGGTGACCGTGGCGGCGGTAAGGAAGAACGTAACCGCGTACGTGAACCGGCGCGCCACAACGGCTTCGTCGAACTGCTCCTCGAAGGCACGAGCTTCGGCCGGGTCGAGTGCGCCGCGTCGAGCAGCTGTGGCAGCCCAACTGCGGAGGCCGAGGACGTTGTCGACGGCGGTGGGATTCCTGACCACCAGCGTTCGGGGCTCGACGGTGACGTCGGCCAGGCCGTGTGCGGCGAGGAGGCCACCATGTTGGTGCGCCAGTGTGCCGTTGCGGAGGAGGACGTCAGCCCGGAACCTCAGCACGCGCCGGGCCAGGCCCTGATCGGCGATGTCGAGCACCTGGGTGTCGTAGTCGGGGTCCGCGAGGACGACGCGACCACCCCGCCGGACGACCCTGATGAGTTCCTTGATCGCCGCGTCCGGATGGGCGAGGTGTTGCAGGGTGCGGTCGGCCCAGGCCCCGTCGAATGAGTCGGCGAGGAAGGGCAGGTGATGAGCGTCGGCGACGGTGCTGTGGGTCAGGCCGCGAGCTTGCATGGCAGCAGCCATGGTCAGTGCGTGGTCCACCGTCACCACGCTGACACTGTGTTGACCCTTCAGCCTGGCTGCGCTTGCCCCCGTGCCAGCCCCGACATCGACGTAGCGACGACCAGGCGCCGGCTCGAGCAGCTGACGGACCCGCTGCTGGTACGCCTGGTAGAAGGGTTCCTCGCTGAGACGGTCCAGGACGTCGACCCACGAGTCCGGATCCGGCTGGCGGTCGACGTCGGTGAACCCGTGCATGGTTGGCAGCTTAGATCGGGGGTTGCGCTCGCGATGTCGCCTCCGACAGCAACGGTGCCGGTCGGCGGCGCTGCTCGGAGGCCGCGCGTGACCACGCACGGTCCGGTCCGGAGCCTGCCGGCGACCGGAATCTGGGAACGGGACCATCAGGAAGGGGTGAAGAGGGTGCCAGTTCCCCTCGGAGAGACGATCTCAACTGCGGGCGCTGCCCCCGGACCACGACACGAGCCGGACAATACGTGGAGCAAGGACGCGCACTCGGACTGCCGCGACACGCAGGTCTCGGGCCACCGCCTCACCGATGACAGAGGGCGACCAGCACACGCCCCCGCCGGTCGAGGTCAGCGGGGGCGCTGTCGTTCCTGGAGCTACTGCTCGGCACCGACGAGGCTGGGGGAGTCGCTCTCTCCCGACACCTTCGCACTCACCAGTGAGGTGAGCACCGACAGCACCGCCGCACCGGATGCGATGCCTCCGGCGGCTGCCCAGTCCGCCTGCCACGCGTTGAACACGACATCAGCGCCCCAATAGAGGAGCAGGCCCTGTGCGGCGCTCTTCACCGCCCGCTCGGCGGTGGCCTTCCAGAACTTGGTGGTGAACATCTCGGTACCTCCAGGGGTAGATGCATCGGACCGTCCATATGCCAAGAATGCCTGGTCAGAGGCGGTAAGTGCTTGCCGCGCTGGCCGGAATCACCGGCTGCTGGGCCGGAGGCATCGGCGGAACAGGCCCGCGAGGAGGCGCTCGCAGTGCGCCACCCGCGTCCCTGGAACCTCGGCGCGGGCGATCACGCCGAGGACTGTCAGATCCGTGACTACGACGGAGGGCGGAAGCTGATGCGCATCAGCCGACTGTCGGCCCAGTCTTCGAGTCGGGTCGGCCGGATGGTGCCGGGGTCGTGGGGCTGATTGAGGTCCGCCACGATCTCCGCCAGCACGGCCTGACGTTCTGCTGGGTCGGTGACAGGGGTGGCCCGTGCGGGCAGATCCGCGCGTACCCCGTTCTTGAGGTGGAAGGTGAAGTCGGGATTGGCGAGCAGGTTCGCATGCCAGTCGGTCGCGCCACCGCCGGCGCCGCTGCACAGGTAGGTGGTGCCCGCGGCTCTGTAGAAGAAGATCTCGATGCGGCGTGGTCGGCCGGTACGGCGCCCCAGCGTGGTGATGTCGATGATCCGTTCGCTGGTGCCCGCGGCGGGGGTGATCTCGATGGCCCGTCGGATGTGGTCGGGCAGGTGGGACACGGACGTGTCCCGTGTGGAGTCGTTCGCCCCGGCCGTCCCCGGGGTGCTCATGCGGTCTCGGCCTGGAGGGCGGGCCCGAGGAGGAGTCCGCCGTCGATGACGTACTCCGACCCCGTGATGAACGACGCGTCCGAGGACGTGAGGAACAGCAGAAGCCGGCTGACCTCGCTCGGCTCCCCGAGCCGGGGGACGGCGAACGGCTCGGGTGAGTAGAAGTCGGCGATCGCCGCGACCGCGCCGGCTGCTGGTTCGTGGATGAAGGATGTCGAGATCACGCCGGGGTGGATGGTGTTCACCCGGATGTGGTCGCGGCCGAGTTCGAGTGCCGCCGTTTGGGTGAGGCCCCGCACGGCCCACTTGCTGGCGACGTACGGCGCGTAGTGCGCCGTGCCGCCCAGGCCCATCGTCGAGGCGACGTTGACGATGGCTCCTCCTCCCGCGCGGCGCAGAGCCGGGGCTGCGACCTTGATGCCGAGGAAGGTCCCGGTGAGGTTGATGTCGAGGATGCGCGACCACGTGGCCTGCTCCGTGCTCTCGATCGTTGCCGGCGGATTCTGCACGCCTGCGTTGTTGACGAGCACGTTCAGGGCGCCGAAGGCGTTCTCGGCGGCCAGCACGGCGGCGGACCACGAGCTTTCGTCGGTGACGTCCAGGCGGGCGAAGCGGGCGCGGTCCCCGAGCTCGTCGGCGAGAGCGGCGCCGCGTCGCGCGTCGATGTCGGCGATCACCACGTTCGCTCCCTCCGCGTGAAAGGCGCGCACGTGGCTTGAGCCCTGGCCGCCGGTCCCGCCGGTCACGAGCACTGTCTGGTTGTGGAAGCGGGGCATCAGATGCTCCTTGGGTACGGGGGTGAAGGGCCGGATCACCGGTGATGAGCGGCGGCCCAATGGTGAGCCGGTCGACTCACCATTACCCGACACTAGGTCGGCGGCGGTTGCGAGTCAAGCCACTCACCTCGTAGGCTCGGCCCATGAGCAAGGTCGTGCCGACGTACCACCAGCGGGTCGCCCAGGAGAAGCGCGCGTTGATCGTGACGGCCGCGACCGCGCTGTTCCTCGAGCTGGGGTACGACCGGACGTCGCTGGCGCGGATCGCCGAGTGCTCCGGCGTTTCGCGGGCCACCTTGTTCAAGCAGTTCCCGACCAAGGCCGCCCTGTTCGACGCCATCGTGACCGAGTCCTGGTCGACCGCGGCCGAGGAGGCTCCTCCGCCGGTCGGCAACGTCATCGACGGGCTGAGCATCATCGGTCGCCGATACGCCGAGCTGCTGGGCCGTTCCCAGATGACCGACCTGTTCAGGATCGTCATCGCCGAGCTGCCGCGCTTCCCCGAGCTGGCCCATGCGCAGTTCTCGCAGGGGAAGATGCCCTACTTCGAGTCCGTACGCAGCTACCTCCTCGCTGAGCACGAGGCGGGCACGGTGCGTGTCGAGGACGCGGAACTCGCCGCCACCCAGTTCCTGGGCATGATCTCCAACTACGTCTTCTGGCCGACACTGCTGGTGCCCGGCTGGGAGGTGAGTGCCGAGCGCGTCGCTCAGGTGGTCGACGAGGCCGTCCGCACCATCGCCGCCCGGTACGCCACCACGGGGCCGGGGGCATCCACCAACGACTGAGCCCCACCCACCGAGACGGAGTCCCGCCGCAGGAGCTGCTGCCCGCGCGAGGCCGTCAGCACGCCAGGTGATCCATCGCCCGATGGGTGCCGAGGTGCTACGAAGGGTACGTGTCAGACCCGACGAGTTCCCTCGACGCCACCTCCCTCGAGACTCCGCGCCTGCTGTTGCGCCGCTTGCAGGACGACGACCTGGACGGGTTCGCCGCGATCAACGCGCAACCCGAGGTGATGCGCTACATCCACGACGGCAACACCCTGGACCGCGCCGCGACCGCGAAGCGCCTGGCCGTCTATCAGCGGCACTGGGACGAGCACGGCTTCGGCCTGTACGCGGTGCAGATCAAGGAGACCGGCGAGCTGGCCGGTTTCACCGGACTGGCCGTGCCGACCTTCCTGCCCGAGATCATGCCGGCGGTGGAGATCGGTTGGCGGCTCGGCCGTTCGCACTGGGGTCGGGGCCTGGCCACCGAGGCGGCCCGGGCCGTCGTCGCCCGCACCCGTGCCGAGCTCGACCTACGGCGGCTGGTCAGCATCCACGTCGTCGGCAATGAGGCGTCCGCTCGGGTGATGGTCAAGCTGGGCATGTCGCTGGAGCGCGAAACGGTGCAGCCGGACACCGGCCGCCGGGTCCGGGTGTACGCGATGGACCTGTAGCGCGGCATCGATGCATGGGCCCGGCGACCAGCGTTGGCCGATCCGATCTGCGAAGCAGCCCACCATGATCGAGCAGTTCCGGTGACGTCGGATCATCCGACACGGCCCGCGGTTCCCGCCCCAGCGTGTTCCTACACTGCTCGGCGTGACATTGCAGGCGTACGACCGCGGGGTGCTCGCCGTGCAGCGGCGCGCTTTCGATGAGGCTCGTGAGCAGTTGGCGTCGGCCGGTTCGGACGACAGGGCGTTGCTGTTGCTGGGCCAGTTGGCCAGCAACGGTGATGGTGAGCCGGTGGACCCGGTGAGGGCCCGCCGGCTGTACGAGCGGGCAGCCGAGTTGGGCAACGGCGAAGGCGCCCACAATCTCGGCGTTCTGTACGCCACAGGACGAGGTGTCGCCCAGGACTTCGCGGTGGCGCTTGAGTGGTATCGGCGTTCGGCCGAGCTGGGTGATGTGCCTGCCCGCCGGATGGTCGGTCTGATGTACGCCACCGGGCAGGGCGTGCCGGTCGACGAGGACGAGGCGGAGCGACAGTGGCGATCGGCAGCGGCCGCCGGCGAAGTCCGGGCACTTCACGACCTGGGGACGCTCTTCGCGTACCACAAGAGCCGGCTGCCGGAGGCAGACCTCCTGGTGCGGCGGCAGGCTTCCCAGAGCGCCGCCGCGCAGCGACAATGCGGCGATGTCTGACGTCACTAAGCCGCTCCGCTATCGCCTCATCACCGGACCCGACGACGCTGAGTTCTGCGCCCGGGTCAGCGCCCTTCTCGACCAGGGCTACCAGCTGCACGGATCGCCGGCCCTGACCTTCGACGGCGACCGCGTCATCGCCGCACAGGCGTTGGTGCTGTCGCACTCCGCCAAGGGCAGCGCAGGGTGGTGACGTCCCAGCCTGCCCTTTCCGGATGACAGTACGTAGGGTCGGGGCGTGATCGAATCCCAACGCGAACCCGTACCGCGCAACGACGGTGGCGAGCTCGACACGACCCTCGCCTTCCTGTCCTTCGCGCGATCATGCGTGCTGAAGAAGGTCGCCGGCCTGAACGAGGAGCAGTTGCGGCGCCGCCTGGTCGTCTCCGACACCACGTTGCTGGGCCTGGTCCAGCACCTGACCGGCGCCGAACGGTACTGGTTCGGCTACACGTTCGCCGGCGACCCGCGTTACGCCGAGGTGGACTCCGGCATGGTGGTCGAGCCGGACCGCTCCCCGGAACAGGTCATCGGCGACTACCGGTCCGCGATCGCCGACAGCGACGCCCACATCGTCGCGGCCGCCGGCCCCGACGTCCGCACCGTGCAGAACGTCGATGACGCGCCCCGTACGCTTCGCTGGGTGCTCGCCCACATGACGGGCGAGACCGTCCGGCATGCCGGTCACGCCGACATCCTGCGAGAGTTGATCGACGGTGCCACCGGCCGGTAGGGAGCGCGGTTCCCGGGGCGACCGTTCCCCGATCGCCCCGGGTTCTCGTTCGGCGGATGTCCGGCGTACCCTAGATCGGGGTTGCGGGAATGAGTTCGACGACGCTGCCGGTGGCGCGGGACTGCTCAGCCGCCCAGACGACCCGGTGTGAGGAGATGCTCTCCTCCGGTCCGGAGGTGACCAGGGATCGGTCGCCGGTGGCGACCGCCGCGATGAACGCCTCGATGAGGGCCCCGTCGGCGCCGCCGTGTCCGTCGGCGGCCGAGGCGTCGCCTGCGGGGTCCAGGTCGATGGTCTCGACGGTGTCGGTGAGGAAGTCGTGGACGCGCAGGGTGCGGCCGTCGCCCTCGATGCTGCCGTACGTGCCGAAGATCCGGGTCTTGCGGAAATCGAGCGCGGTGAAGGCCGTCATCGTGAAGGCGACGGTGATGCCGCCCTCGTATTCGAGGTTGACCACCTGGTGGTCGACGACGTCGTTGCGTCCTGTGTAGACGCAGGTGCCGTACGGGCCGTCCTCCAGGGCCTTGCGGACGCCGTCCGCGCTGACGTCGTCGGTGAGCACGCCCAGCGGCCATGCCTCGTGGACCGGGTCACCGAGGAAACGTTCGTAGATCCGGATCGCGGAGTAGGCGCACGATCGTTCGACCGGGCAGTCGACGCAGCGCGCCGTCGCTCCGGCCGGGCGGTTCTCCGGCCGGAAGTGGGCGAGGCCGCCGAAGGAGGAGACCCGGCGGACCGGTCGGCCGATGAGGTGGCCGAGCCAGTCGATGTCGTGGCACGACTTGGCCAGCAGCATCGAGGAGGACTCGGCCTCCACCGCCCAGTTGCCGCGCACGTAACTGTGGGCGTGGTGCCACCAGCCGACAGGTTCCAGGTGGTCGATGCTGACGATGGCACCGATCCGCCCGGAGTCGATCAGCCGCTTGAGTGTCTGGGAGTAGGGCGTGTACCGGAGTACGTGACAGACGGCGAGGAGGACGTCGTTGTCGACGGCTGCGGCGACGATGCGTTCCGCCTGCTCGGGCAGCGGCGCCATCGGCTTCTCCAGCAGGATCGCGTAGCCGCGTTCGGCGAAGGCCACCACCGGCTCGACGTGCGCGCGATCGGGGGTCGCGACGATCACCGCGTCGGCGAGCCGGGGCTGTGCGGCGAGGTCCTCCCACGAGGCGAACCGGCGCTCCGCGGGTACGTCGAACTCGTCGGCCAGGGCGATGCGGCGGGCGGGGTCGGGATCGGCGACAGCCGCGATCGTGGCTCTGGTGGTGGCGGCGGCGAGGCGTGCGTAGGCAGCGCCTCGCGCTCCGGCACCGACGATCGCCAGTGTGATGGACATCAGGTGTCTCCTATTTGATGGCGCCGGAAAGGATGCCTTTGACGAAGTGGCGCTGGAAGAAGAGGTAGAGGATGACCACGGGCACGATGACGATGATCGTTCCGGCGCTGAGCAGCGGGATGTTGCGGCCGTAGGCCTGGATGAACTTGCCGAGCCCGGACGGCGCCGTACGCATCGCCGGGTCCTGGATGAGGATCAGCGCGAGCAGGAACTGGTTCCACGCCCACATGAAGTAGAGAAGGCCGAGGGTGGTGAGCGCCGGCCGTGCGGTGGGTAGCAGGACCTGGCGCAGGATCTGCCTGCTGGTCGCGCCGTCCATCTCGGCTGCCTCGGTGAGTTCCGGCGGCAGCGACTCGAAATGGCTACGCATCCAGAACACCCCGAACGGCATGAACGCCCCGATGAGCGGCAGGATGACCGCCCAGTAGGTGTTGAGGAGCCCGATCGACTTGAGGTCGTAGTAGAGCGGGATGACGATCGACTCGTACGGCAGGGCCAGACCCAGCATGAGCAACGCGAAGATCGGCCCCCGGACGGCGAGCCGCATCATCGCCAGCCCGTATCCGGCGAGCGTCGCGAGCACCAGTGCGAGGGGTACGACGCCGAGCGCGATGATCAGACTGGACTTCATGAGGTCCGCGAAGCCACCTGTCGACCAGGCGTCGACGTAGTTGTGCCACTGCGGATCCGACGGCCACGCGAGCCCCGGGCTGAGATTGTCCTGTGGTTGCAGGGACGCGGCGAGGATCGCGTAGAAGGGGACGAGCACCGAGGCGGTGGCGGCCAGCAGCGACAACCGGGTCATCGACCGGATCATGTCTTCTCCCGGGTGAGGCGGTTCAGGGCGAACATGACCGCGCAGGTCAGCAGGGACAGGACGACGGCGAGCGCACAGGCGGTGCCGACCTGCCCCGCGGTGAAGGTCAGGCGGTAGATGGCGACACCGGGCACCAGTGTCGACTCGCCGGGGCCGCCGGCGGTCATCACGTAGACGACGTCGAAGCTGGCCAGGGCGGCGATCACGGTGACGGTCGCGGCCACCGACATCTCCCGGCGCAGACCCGGCACCGTGACGTGCCAGAACTCGTGGATCGCGCCGGCGCCGTCGAGCCGGGCGGCTTCGTACAGGGCCGGATCGATCTTGCCGATGCCGGAGTACAGCAGCAGGAAGCAGAGCCCGGTCGAGACCCAGGTCCCGACGACTCCGACCGCGGGGTAGGCCCAGGTGAAGTCACCCAGCCAGGCCCGGGTGAAGTCGGACAGGCCGACCGCGCGCAGCAGCGCGTTGAACGGTCCGTCGTCGTCGAAGAACAGCTTCCAGACGCTGCCGACCGCCACCAGCGGAAGGATCTGCGGCAGGAATATGACGGTACGGACGAAGGGCATGCCCTTCCAGGGCACGTTCGCGACGAGCGCCGCCAGCACCAGGCCGAAACAGATCGGGATGACCGAGTAGAAGATGATCAGCCCGAAGGCGTGGACCAGGGAGAGCCGCAGCGCCGGGTCGGCGAGGATCTCCCGGTAGTTGTCGAGCCCGGCCCAGGTGGCGACGCCGATCCCGTTCCAGTCCCAGAACGAGATCCACAGGCTGTGCAGCCAGGGCGCGATCACGAAGGCCGCGTAGAAGAGCAGTGCCGGTGCGGTGTAGAGCAGCGGTACGAGTCGCGAGCGCCGGGCCCGCACCGGCGTCGCGGATGCGACGACGGTACGGTCCCGGACGGCCACGCGATTCGCGAGGCTGTCAGCCATGCGTCTTGGCCCAGTCGGCCTGGACGGCCCGGATGAACGCGGCCGGGTCGACCTTGCCGGCGATCAGCTTCTGGGTCTCGGCGACCAGCGTGTCGTTCATGGTCGCGGTCGCGTTGTTGTTGAACCCGATGAGCCCGTCATCGGTGTTGACCTTGTTCCACGCGGCGACCAGGTCGGCGGAGATGGTGCCGGGCTCGGCGGTCACCGTCGAGGTGTCCGAGGGCAGGAACCCCTGCGCGAACGAGGCCTTGGCGGCCTCCGGGCCGCGCAGGAAGTCCAGGAAGGCGGCGGCGGCCTGCGCGTTCTTCGACTTGCGCGAGATCCCGTACGCCACCGAGGTGCCGATCGCGGTGGCCTTGGGGCCGGGGAAGGGCACGAAGCCGGCGTCGCCCCGCAGCGCGTCGCCGATCTTCTTCGAGTCCCAGGAACCGTCGACGAAGAAGACGCCGTCGCCCTTGGTGAACTTGTCCACGGCACCCTGCAGGTCGATGCCGTTGGCGTCCTTGGAGTAGTAGCCCTTCGTACCCCAGTCGGCGATGCTCTGGGCGCCCTTGGCGTTCCCGGCGGTGTCGAAGGTAGATCCGCCCTCACCGAAGACCCACTTGGCGTACGCGGCCGGGCCGTCCGTGGACTGACCGATGAGCTGGATCGGGAAGGAGGCGTGGCCCTCCTTGTTGCCGAGTTGCAGCGGGGTCTCGCCGCCGGCCTTGGCCTTGGCCAGCGCGGCCTCCAGGTCCTCCAGGGAGGCCGGAGCGGCGGCGATGCCGAGCTTCTTCAACTTGGCCTTGTTGTAGTAGAGCCCGACCTGGGAGAAGGACGCGGGTGCCGCGTACAGGTCGCCCGAGCCGAGGGTGGTGCCGTCCTTGGCGACCCGCCACTGGTTGAGCTGTCCGGCCGGGTACGCCGACTCCCAGCCGTACGCCTTGGCGTAGGGCTGGAGGTTGAGGATCAACTGGTCCTTGACCGTGGTGCCCACCGCGTTGAGCAGCACGATGTCGGGCGAGGTGTCGCTGGAGAGCGCGAGGTTGAGCGACTTGTTGTAGTCGTCGTACGTGGTGTCGACGTAGTTGATCTTGACGTTGGGGTGCTTGGTCTGGAATGCCGGGATGATGTCCTTCATGGCGGCACCCGACTCGGGGGTGGCGATCAGTTTGAGTTCCACAGGTCCGGACGGAACGCCGGTCTGCACTGCCGCGTTCGCGTCGGCGGCCGGTTCGTCGCTGGATGAACTGCCCGGCGCGCACGCGCCGAGAGCGAGAAGCACGGCGGCCGCGCCGAGCGCACTCTTCGCTGAGGTCATTGACATCATGGGGGATCTCCCTGGGCAGGAGTGGTTTCGAAGAAAACTTGCGTTCGCTATAGTGAGCCGTCTACGAACGCACGTCAAGGGGCAGCGAATGACCGTAGGTGATGCTCTTCCAGGCGGGGACCAGAGCGCCTTACGGCATCTGAACACGCGTCGTGTGCTTCGGCTCCTCTACGAGGGGCCGTCGCTGACCATCAGCGGTGTCGCCCGCGAGACCGGGCTGTCCCGCCCCACCGTGCAGGGCATCCTGACCTCACTGGTGGAGTCCCGACTCCTGGTCCTGGACGGATTCGACAACGCCCCGACCGGAGGACGACCGGCGCAGCGCTACCGCTTCGCCGCGGACGCGGGCATCGTGGCCGGCCTCGACATCGGGGCGCACGCGGTGTCGGTGCGGATCGCCGACCTCGGCGGCGCGCAGGTGGCGGCCGCTCGCGCCGCCATCGACCCGGACCTGGAGCCCGCCGGCCGCATCGACGCCGTGGTCAACCTGCTGCGACGCACGATCCCGACCGACTCACCGCGGTTGTGGGCGGCCTGTGCCGGTTCCCCGGGCATCATCGCCGACGGTGTCGTGCGGCTGAGCGTGGCCATTCCGGACTGGACCGGAACGGCTCTGGCCAAGGAGCTCACCGCCCGTCTGGACTGCCCGGTCAGCGCCGTCAAGGACGCCAACCTCGCGGTCCTCGCCGAGCACCGGGTCGGTGCCGCGCAGGGGGTCGACCACGTCCTGTACGTGCATGCCGGGCACCGCCTCGGCGTGGGCGTGCTGGTGGACGGCAGGCCGTTCGGCGGCGGCCGGGGGGCGGCCGGAGAGATCGGCCGGCATCCGGGCCTGGGCTGGGAGGCGGCACCTCGCAAGCTGCTCTCCGATGCCGGGGTCGCTCCCGGCATGAATTCCCGCGAGTGGGTCTTCGCGCAGGCCAGGCGGGGGGACAGGCGCGCGGTCGAGGCCGTCGACGACTACGCGCGGGCCCTGGCCGAAGGAGTCGGCGCCATGGTCCTCGCCATGGATCCGCAGTTGGTGGTGGTGGGCGGTGGCATCGCCCGCGCCGGCGAGACGGTAATGGAGCCGGTGCGGCGCCACCTCGCCGAGATCCTGTACGAGTTGCCAGGTCTGGCGATCTCCGCGCTGGGAGACGACGCGGTGGCCATCGGCGCTGTCGAGACCGCCCGGGACGCGGTGCGCGCAGAGCTCTTCACCGATGGCTCTTGACAGCGCCAGGGCTCACCGGCATATTCCGAAAGAACTTTTCTTTCGTTTCCCTTCCCCCGGGAGTGCCTCATGGCGCATCGCTTTCGAAGAGTTCTCGCCGCCGCCGGTTCGATGATCCTCGGCGTCACGCTGGCCGGCGTCGTCACCGCCCCGCCGGCCCAGGCCGGCGACACCCCTCCCAGCCCGCTCGCCAAGCCGGGCTACACCCTCGACTTCGCCGAAGAGTTCGACGTCAACACCCTCAACACGAATCGCTGGCTGCCCTACTACCTGCCGCACTGGACCTCCCCGGCCAACCGGGAGCTGGGTGCCAAGGCGCGCTACACCATTGCCGACGGTGTGCTCACCCAGCGGCTCGACGCTGACACCCCGGCGTGGAATCCGCAGTACGACGGCACTGTCAAGATCTCCTCGTTCCAGACCTACAACAAGGACTACTGGCACAAGTTCAACGGGTCCATGCCGTTGAACCACCACGAGCCCGACTTCAACGGCTACACGTTCCAGTACGGCTACGTGGAGCTGCGCGCCAAGAAGTCGAACGTCGGCGGAGGCGGCCACCAGGCGCTCTGGCTGGTCGGCACCGGGGACACCTCCAGCGCCTCGCGCAACCCCGAGGTCGACATGGTCGAGACGTTCTTCAACGAGCCGAACAACTGGCGGATCGCCGCCCACGGCTGGGGCGACCCGAACTTCCTCTCCAGCTCGTACGCCTCGATCGCCCCCGTTCCCAGCGGGTCGCCGACCACCGAGTTCCACACGTACGGCATGGAGTGGTCGCCCACCGACCTCAAGTTCTACTACGACGGCCAGCTCTACCGGACGATCAACGACGCCCCCAACATGCCGATGGGGTTGATCATGGGCATCTACACCGACGCCGGCTCCGGTCAGCACAACAACGTCTGGCCCAAGACCTGGAGCGTCGACTACCTGCGCGTCTACAAGAAGGACGGCGGCTACCCGTTGTCCTACCAGCGGTTGAAGAACCGGCAGACCGGCCAGTACGCCAAGGACGACGGCAGCGGCACCGCCAAGTATGTCGCCGCTTCCGCCTCTGACCAGTCCGCCCAGTGGGCCGTCGAGAACGTCGACGGTTACGTCCGCTTCAAGAACCGCGCCACGGGCAACTACCTGCACGTGGAGAACCAGACCGGCAACGTGCAGACCGGGACGGTGCCCGGCACCTACTGGTCGGCGCAGTGGGCGCAGGAGTCCGTCGACGGTCGCCTTCGCCTGAAGAACCGCTGGAAGGGCACCTACGCCCACACCGAGAACGCGACCGGCAGCATCCAGTACGGCGCCGCGCCCGCCAACTGGTGGACCAGTCAGTGGGTGCTCGAACCCGCCTCCTGACGAACCGTTTCCGGCTCCATCGGCCGCGTGGAGCCGGAAACGGTCCCCCATCAACCGGGCTGCGCCAGTAGGAATAGCAGGAGCAATGCGGCGGCAATCAGCAGAGGGGTCGAGGCCCAGGCGACAGCTACCACCACCGCTGTCCTCGTGCCGTTGTGAGCAGGCTCTGACCTGCTGGTCGTGGTGGCGAATCCGGTCCGGCGGCGTCGTCTCGGGAAGACGTAGACGCCCACTCCCAGGAGTACGAGCCATAGCGGCACCAGCAGCGGCGCGAGCGCCGGCCAGACGGGCCACACCGGCTCGGTGAGTTTCCTGTTTCCAGGACCGCCCAGGTGAGAGCGACACCGGCCCGTGCCGTACACCAGCGGTCCGAAGCGAGCAGCGAATGACCGCAACGGCAGTAACTACTACGCCACGTTGTACGCACTGATCCTCAGTCTGGGTTGCCGAGGCGACTGGTTCCAAGTCATCTGCTTTGGTCCGCCGCCGACCGTGTTCATTGGCCAAAATCGGCCGGTGACCGTCGGTGACCTCCTCTTCTACGACTCCGGCAGCGCCAGCACCCTGGAAGAAGAGTTGGTGTGTGAGGTCAGACAACGGCTGATCCTGCGACAGCGATATGGGGCGGAGATAGCCTCGAGCAAGGGCCCTGACCTGCTCTGGCACGAGCAGGTGCACTCCATGCAGTGGTCCAGGTCCTCCCGTTGGGAAGTGTTCGCTGCTTCGTACCTCAAGGATCCCCACCGGTACGAGTCGGAAGCCAACCTCTATTGGTGCGGTTACGAGGTCTACCCGGGGGCGTCAAGGTGCTAGCCGTGCGGCGGATCTGACCGACCGCATCGAGCATGCGGCCGACGCGACAACGAGTGTCGCGTCGGCCGCATGCGCTGTCCCGACTCAGGGCGTGGCGGGTAACCCGGCGCGGCACAGTTCAAGAGCGTCTCGGGCGCCGCGCAGGGCTGCGATCACATTGGGCGAGGGTCGCACGTGCACTTCAGGGAAATCGGTACCGGTCGACGCGTCGGTGATCGGGTAGGCCAGTTGCTCATGCCCGAGCCGGAATTGGGCGTCGATGCCGGTGCGGTTGCCACGCGGGTCCTGGCGATGCCAGCGGCCCGCGAGGTATACGGCGACGAGGCCGTGCAGGAAGGGTTCTCCTCCGTCGGTCAGCTGTTGGTAACACAACCCTGCCGGAACGCCGGCGGCCCGGGCCACGGCCACCAGCAGGTGCGACTTGGCATAGCAGAGGCCGACGCCGGCGCTGAGCACCTCGCCAGCGGCGACGGTTATCCGCGGATCCTGGGCGTCCACGGAGTGTCGGATCCGGTCACGAACCCATGTGAAGGCGGCCCGCATGAAGTCGACGTCGTCCGGATGCGCCGCGCGTAGTTCACCGGCCAACGCCCGCACTGCCGGATGGCCCACCTCGATGACCGCGTCACCGCCCAGGTACTCCATCGGGTCGCCAGCAACCAGTTGCATAGCTGTCCTTTCCCCGCCGCTTCTCGGATCGAGGCTGCTCCATCGCGCCATGACCCATCGCGTTACGGTGACGGTGCTATCTCACCGCAGCCACGCTTCGCCTGTCGCCCTCATTCCCGCGCGCAGCTGCGGCAACGCGCACTGATCTGCCGCTGACAAGGCGCGGCGATCGTGAGCGTGCTTCCCGACCGGCCGATGCGGCTGCGGGAGCAATCGCCCTGCGGGCCCAACGTGGTGCCGGTGGAGGCCACCAGTTCCTCCCTGGCTGGGTCTCCGGCGCCCCGGCACGGCCGTGCGTTTAGCAGCCCCCGTAGCAGCGGTGGCCCCGGACGCCGCGCAGCCGGGCACCTACCTCGCCTGCGGGGTGCGGCTCAGACCACCGAACGTCGGTGCAGGTCGAGCAGATCAGTGGTCTGGTTCTCCCACACGGTGTAAAGGTCGTCGATGCTGTTGTTTCTGGCGTAGGTGAGTTCAGCGTGCGTCGCCGGCAGTAGCGTGATCAGCTGTAGCTCCGGCTTTCCGTCCGAGTCCGGCAGGGCGTCGAAACCATCGGCGGCGTACGGGTGGGTGCCAGCCACGACGCCGGCGATCTCGGTGCCGGGGACGACCGGGCCCGGATCCGCGGACATGACTACCTCGTCGAGGCCGAGCCCGGCCCGGCGCCCCATCACGATCGCGGTGGTCAAAGGCACGAGCAGGTGTGCCTCCTTCCGCTGCTCCGCGTGTACGGTGCAGACCAGCTCCTGCGGCAGCACCGCGGTGATCCGCTGGAACCGCAGGCCATTGGTGACCACCGAGACGAGGCTGTTCGGTGCGTAGCAGAACAACAGGCCGTAGCCGCGGTTACGGCCGAGGGCGGTCGGTTCCTCGAACTCCCGAGCCTCGCCCAGGTAGCGCTCCAGGTGTGGCAGAAAGTCCGCGAATCGTTCGGTCATGAGGGTCCTCCCAGCCTCGGCGGCCACTGACTATCGCCGGAGTCCGGGCCGGCTGGTATCCATCGGTTGGGTCGAGCCGGCCGTAGCCGAGCCGCCGTTGTCCGTGGCCGCCGCAGTGCAATCTGTCGTGTGGTTCGCTGGAGCACCATATGGCTGTAGTGACCGCAGCCGGGTACTGCGGATTCCGATCCATGAGCGGCGTTCGTCGGTGGGTGCTCGACCTGAAAGTGCCGGGACTCGTTCAACTCGGGTAGAGCCTGGGTGGGCGTTCCGCTATGCCTGCCTGCTGGCTGGGTCGTCAGGCCGGCAGGGGTGGATCAGGTTGCCGAGCGCGCCGGTCGGATCGTGCAACGCGCGGGCGCCGTCGGTGACGACTCGGCGGGTGCCGGGGTCGAGCGGTTCGGTGCCTGCCCAATCGGGCGCGCCGATGTTGATCTCCACTTCCAGGCCAGAGGCGGTGCGGAAGCGGCGTTCGATGACCGCGCCCCAGGATTGAACCCTCATCAGATCGCCGATGGCCAGTTCGTGCACCCAGAGGTTGTCGGCGTATCGAGCCTGGTCGGTAGTGAGCAGGACGAGGTCGACGTCTGAGTCTGGCCGGGCGGAGTTTCGGGCGTACGAGCCGGCCAGAAGTAGGCCGGCGACGTCCCGGTGTCGTGCTGCCCACCGTGTGACACGGCTGATGATCTCTTCAACTTCGGCGATCCGTTCGGACGAGAGCGCACTTGGTCCGTGGGTTGCCGTTCGGTCGTTGTGCATCGATCGGTCTCCTTGGGTGATGCGATGGCTGATCCCGGCGGCGTAGCTGGTCCAGTCGCCGGCGCTGGCGCATTGCCAGGCTGCCGCGCTGGATATGTGGGATGGGCTGCCTCGCCATTCGGCGGCGCCCCACCGAGCGCGAGCGGGCTGATCGCGCTGGTGACCGACCCGGTACGGCAGCGGACGCAGTTCCTGCGACAGCCAGCCGTGGCAAGCTGTCTGATCCTGGCCCGCGACTGCCTCGGCGTCGCTATCGGGCGGTTGCCGCGGGATCGGCTGCGCCGGATCGGCCGGGCCGCGCCGGCCGTGGGCGTGCTCACGCTGGTCACCCTGGTATTCGTCGCCCTCCCCCCGTCGGGGCTGACCGCCCTGCTCGGCTCGTTCACCAATGTGGCAGTGGCGGCGTTGCTCGTGCTCGGGGGGTATGCCTGGGTCGTGAGCCGCGCGGTCCGGCGCCATGGCACCACCCGATCATCGCAATGGGTGCCACGCTGCTGGCCACGACGGCCTGGCTCGCTGTCGACGATGCCTGGCGGAGTCGGCCGGAGCCGCGCGGCAGCGACGCCTTCTACCAGACGGGCGTCAGTGTGTCCGTGGCCGTCGAGACCGGGCCCGACGTCGAGACCGCCGTCGCCGTCGCGGCGCTGCTGCTCGGAGCCGCCCCGACCGTGCTGGCCTGCGCGAGGCTCAGCACGACCCACAACGAGACGCGCTGAGCCGCGCGCCCTCCAGCCGTGACTTCTGAACGGCGAGCGCGCACATCTAGCCGAGATGAGTGCGCCGCAGTGGGAGAGGGCTGCACCTCGTCGCTATGGTCGGTGTCGTGGAGACACTGGGCCGACTTGCCGGAGTCACGGTCGACTGCCGGGATCCGCAGCGACTGGCTGACTTCTGGTCCGTCGTGCTTGGAGGACGCGTGACGGAGTCCCTTCCCGGCTGGCGGCGCGTCACTGTCGCCGGGGGCGGCCCGGTGCTGACCTTCCAGCCGGTCCCGGAGCCCAAGGCCGGCAAGACGCGACTACACCTCGACATCGCCGTTACCGACATTGACGAAGCGGTCGATCGGATTGGGATGTTGGGCGGGCGGTGGACAGGTGAACGGCATGACTACCAAGAGGGCGCGGTCCTCGTCATGACCGACCCGGAGGACAACGAGTTCTGCGTCGTGCAGTACTACCGGGTGTGATCTGGTTAGGCTTTCGACCGAGCATCCGAGACCTGCTGACGGCGTCGTACGCGCCGTCGTCGTTGCACACTGATCACAAGCGGCCGCGAGAGTGTGGAGCCGTCGACACACTCTTCCGCTGCTGACCAGGCGCGGCGATTGTGAGGGTGCTGGCCGATCGACCGAAGCGGCAGCGGGAGCCAGCGCTGGCGCCAACCAAACACTGGCCGGCAGTCCACGATCGATTGGCGCTCGGGGTGAGCTCCGGTCCAGGGGAGCAGATCGGGTGATCCGGGTCGGGTGACGGGATCTCGGCACCGTCCACCCGGCGCCGTGCCCGGCTGGCGAGTCGCCGCACGGCGGCCGGGGTTGACCGGTGGCGAACGCCCGGGCCTGGGCGGACAGCCACGCGGGAACGTCCACGACGGTCTTTCCAGGCGGATCGCTGGCTGTGGGCTGCCCGGTCAGGCAGCGGTGGGATTGGTCAGCCGGTCCAGTTCGGTTGCGGCGAGTCGGCGCACTGTCTGATCGGGGTCGCGGGTATACCGGTGGAGGATGTCTGGGGCGGCGTCGGGCGCGACATGTCGCGCGACGACTGCGACCCGCTGACGGACCATCGGGTCCGGGTCATCCACCAATTCGGCGAGCAGATGCTCCCCGTGCGAAGGCCTGCCACCGGCGCCGGCGAGTCCGCTGAGGGTGGCAGCTCGTACTGCGGCCTCGCCGTCTCCTGCCAGCATCGTGAGTTGCGGCGCCACGCGGGGATCCGAGTCGGCCGCCTGCGCGAGCGCTTTGGCGGCTTGGACTCGCAGCTCCGGGTTTTGGTCGGCAGCCAGCGCCAGCAGCGTATCGACCGCCGCCGGCCCTCCGACCGAGCCGAGGGCTTCCGCGGCGCCTTCGCGGACGTGCCGGTCGGGGTCGTGGAGGAGCCGTTGCAAGGCCGGGGTCGCCTCGTGGCTGCCGAGTCGCCCGAGTGCGTAGGCGATCATGGACCGTACTCGCGGTGTCGGGTCGGCGGCGTGAGCAACGAGAGGTGCGACCGCGTCGACCCGGCCGGTGTAGCCAAGCGCGCTCGCGGCCGATACCCGTACCTGCTCGTTCAGGTCACGCAACGCCAGGACGAGTGCGCCGAATGCCCAGTCGTTGCCGGCTGGGTCAGGGAGCGAGCCGACAGCCATGGACCTGATCTCCGGGTCCGTGTCGGTAACGGCTGCGGCGAGGAGTTCGACATCCTGTACTTCGACCACGAACCCGAGAGCCCACAGCCCCACACGGCGCAGCTCTGAGGTCTCAGCAGTGGCGAAATCACGCGCCACGCCCCGGCTGGTCGCCCGATCTGCGTGCAGCAGCTCGATGACCTCGGCCTGCAAACTGTCCTGGTCGTCTCCGAGATCGCGCGCCGAAGCGCGTAGCAGCACCGGCAGTGCCGCCACGCCCTCGATGCCGGCCAAGACTTGGGCAATGAGGTCCCGGCCGTAGAAATTCCCCTCGTCGAGGAACCGGTCCAGCGCCTCCCGCAGCCGGGGTACCAAGGCAGTGTCCCCGGACGCTGTCAGGGCCGCGACGGTTGGCGCGATGTCGTCGTAATCGTCCTCAAGCTCCACGGCATGCCGGACCACAGTCTCCAACGCCCCACGGCTGTCGATCACCCGGTCACCATGCCAGACAACCATCGGCGGCGGAACTCCGCAGCTGAGCATCAGGTTCTGTGGATCATGCACGGCCGCGATCAGCGCGACTGCAGCGATGCCCACCCTGGCCATTGTCTCGGGTGTCCGGCTCCGTCTTGCGGATAGGCGTATACGCCTATAGGTTGCCTGGATGCCCTTGAACGCGTCACGGAACAGCCTGGTGTTGCCGATACTCGGGCTCCTCGTCGAGCAGCCCGCGCACGGCTACGACATCACGACCCGACTACGCGAGCGGTACGGACACCTCTCGGTCACCCGCAGCACTGTCACGTCCCTGCTGAAGGCGCTCGAGAAGGCAGGCATGGTCTCCTCCCGGCTGCCCGAGCGGGTAGGCAACCGGCCACCACGCACGGCCTACGAGTTGACTGCCGCAGGTCTCGCCGACTTCCGCCACAAGGTCGAGACTGGGGTACGCGACACCCAAGCCGCGTCCGTGGACTTCGTCATGGCGGTCGCCTACGTCGGAGTTCTTCCGATCGACCAGGCGACGTGCATCCTGGACGGTCGGGTCGACCGTCTCGAACAGGAACTGGCTGCCCTTTCGGGGGTGCTCGACGGTGACGTACTCGAAGTCCACATGCTCGAAGTCGCCTACTGGCGCACGATCGTCGCCGCCGAAGCCACCTGGATCAGGAGCCTGGTGCGTCGGATCCGCGCGGGCGAGATCGGCTGGCCAGCCCAGCGAACCGACCAATACGGAAGTGCGGACGCGTGAAGTTCGGTATCTATCCGGGCGGGCGGGTCGGCACGATGTGTTCCCACCCACCCGATGTCGCCGCGATCCGCCACCTCATCGACGACCTCTCGGACGGTCGCCCCTTCGTCATCCGCGAGTACGTGCACTTCTTCGGCGACGCGGCATCGCCGGATGTCGTCACCTCACTCGGTGCCGAAGGCGAACTCGCTCACCTGACGATGCCCGACGGGTGGTACGTCGAGGGAAACCGCGAACTGGACCTCGTGGTCAGCTACATCCCCCGGGCGGCGGACCTCTCCGGATGGCTGACCTTCCTCGACACCGTCATCGACCGCTACGGTCACCTGACGCGCTACCTCCAGGTGACGCTTGAGCCGAACTTCCCCATCCCGCTCATCGACGGAAGCGCACCCGGCGTGCTCGAGGCCCTGACCCTCGGCATCCCGCACGCACGCGCCGCACTGGACCGGCGGGGTCTCCAGCACGTGCGGATCGGCTTCTCCGTCGCCGAACCACCGGAGTGGTTGGGCGGCGACGACCAGTTCTGGTCGCACCTCTCCTCGGTCCCGTACCGGGACTTCGCGTCCCACGTCGACTACGTCGGCCTGGGCCTGTACCCCGACGCCTTCTCACCCGTCGCCCCACGGGGCAACCCGGGAGACACCGCCTCCCTCACCACCCACGCCCTGCACCACCTGCGGGACGGGTCGCTGCCCCGCGCGCACATCCCGCCCAGCACTCCCATCCACATCGCGGAGAACGGCACCCCCAGCGGGCCACCGCGCACCGAGCAGGCACAGTGCGACTCACTGTCAGACATGCTCGGCGTCATCCTCACCGAACAAGAGTCACTGAACATCACCCACTACGAACTGTTCAGCCTCAGGGACGCCGACAGCAGCTCCACGGAACCCACCGGGACACTGGGCATCGTCACCGACACCTACCGACCCAAGCCCGCCCTCGCCGTCTACCGCGACGTCGTCCGCAGCGCTGGCCCACTGCCCGTCCCCGGACATCCCTGAGCACGGCGAACCGAAACGCAGCGGGGCGGGCCAATGTCCACTGTTGGCCCGCCCGCACCGCTCTGAAAGCCGACGAACTCGCCGCCTCCCATCGAGGGGAGGCCGCGAGCCGGTTCTGGTGCCGAATCAGCTCACGCGGGGCCGTCGAGATAGCCGACGCGGGCATCCACGCGATGATGCCTGCCACCGTCAGGATCCGGTATCCGGATCGCCGTCGACCGTGCGCGTCGGCCACGGGCAATGTCCTGAGCAGGCCCATCAGGCTGGCGACCTCTTCGGGGCGTCCGAATGTGTAGGGTGCCGCAGGTGGCCCACCGGCCATCCCCGGATGTGGTCCGCGGCATGCCCCAACTGGCATCTACCGATATTCGAAGGAGGCCCGGCATGACTAGCCCACGCGAGACCTTTCTCCGACTGGTGAACGGTGTCTGCGACGGTCCGTACGAAGACTTGGCCGACCTGTACGCCGAAGACACCCATGTCGAGCATCCGTTCCACCCGCTCAACCCGCCGCCGCTGCGTAGCCGCAGCGAGTTGCACGAGCACTTCACCGCGCCGCCTCCGGTCGCTCGGACGCTGAACCGTAAGCCGGTCGACGTGACGATTCACGAAACTGCGGACCCGGAGGTGATCGTCGCCGAGTTCGCCTATCAGGGGCGGGTCGCCGAGACAGGTGAGGCTTTCACTGTGCCCTGCGTCTTCGTGATGCGTATCCGTGACGGGCTGATCATCGAGTCGCGTGACTACATCGACCACGTCGCCAGCGCGCGGGCTTGGGGTCAACTCGACAGCCTTCTGACCGCGCTCCGTCCACAGGAAAGCGAGGGCAGTGCTCGACCCTGATTCATGCTCGACACCAGAGCACTCGTCCGCTGACAAGGCGCGACGATCCTGAGGTGCGGCGCGGATGCCGTCAGAACGACGAGTCTGGCTCCGGAGCGGCCCCCAAGGGTGGAGGGATTGAGGGGCCTGCAGGGTGTAGCTGCGTGGCTTAGGATCACTGCCGCGCGGGGCCGTCGCCCGGCCTCGGACCTGGGGGAGGTTGTTCGTGCGGCGGTTCGCGGTGGTGTGTGCTGTTGTCGCGCTGTTGAGCGGGTGCGGTGGAGGCTCGTCTGGGCAGCCCACAAGCAGTAGTGGTGCACCGGTGGGTGACGACGGCGTGATCGAGCCGACGGGCCAGGCCGGTCTGCCGTCGGGCATCGTGATCTCGAAGGACAACGTCTCCGCTCGTACCAAGGACCTGCTGGTGTATGACCTCACCACGGGCAATCTGCTCGCCACTGCGGCGGCACCGGGCGAAGCCAGCGTCAACCGTCGGGAGGCGTTCGACGCGACGATGCAACGCCTGGCATACACCAACGGCTGCGAACTGCAGGTGGCGACGCTGACCGATGGCGCCTATGTCCCGTCCGGACAGTGGACCGCGCCGCAGGCGTTCGGCGAAGCTAAGCAGTGCTTTGACAACCCGACGTTCGGCGAGGACGGACGGATCCGAGCCACGGTCGGCGCCACGGTAACGGAGCCTGGCCGGGTGATGTCCGTCGATCCCTCCCAGCCTGACGCGGCTCCGAGGGAGGAGGGCGCGGGAAGCGTGCGAGAGGAGAAGCAGTTCCGTATCGCCGACGTGAAGAAGTCTGACGTGCGGGTTTACGTCCGCGGCAGCTCGGTCGCCAGTCTCATGGTCACCGGGGTCAAGCCGGGCGGTGATGTACTAAGCGGCGACTTCTGGTACGACTGCAAGACGCCTGTCGACAAGACCGCGTTCTTGTGCACCTCCTCTCTCGACATTTCGCGCCAGTACTACGGCAGCGTCGCTCTGGCTACGGTCGACGTGCCTGCTGGCACTGTCACGGTCAAGCAGGTGGCGCCGGCGAGTAAGGCTTCCCGACCGACGGTCCTGCCCTCTCCCGACAAGAAACGGGTGGCGATCAACGACTCCACTGGCTGGTACACCACGAGCCTCGACGGTTCTTCAAGCCCAGCCCGCCAGCCCCTCAGTGATCAGCAGATCCTCGGCGACATCCTCTTCTGGGCCTGAACCCACTCCTCGGAGATCGTGACCCGGCTGGTACGCGCTGAGCCGCGCGGCGCCTTGAACTGCGCCCAACCGCGTCCGCCAGTCGCTGCACAGCGGTGGCCGGGGGATGTTCGAATGATTCGGGGCACCGGAAGGTGTACAGCGAGTAGCCGCGCCCGATCTGCACGCCGACGGTGTCCGGGGACGCGGTCGGGTTCTCCTCGGACGGGCGCCAGCGCCGGAGACGACGTCGAGGGTGATGGACGACTCCCAGCCGTCCTCTCCGCCGGCAGGCGACAACCAGAGCCTCTGGCCGTCCGGGCTGAACGCCACGTTCCGTCGGTACTCGGCCGGGGGAATCCCGTCGAGCACGGTGATGCCCGGAGGGGCCCAGCGGACGGTGCTGTTGCCGTCCGCTACAACCAACTGCGGCTCGCCCGGATGCCAGGCAGCAGAGGGTGCCCGCCGGAGTCGGCCGCGGTGGGAGTCGTAGACGGCCGACCCTGCACCGACACCGCCGATCTCGCGCAGCTGCCCGACCTCGTACTCCCAGATCCGGATCGCCGGGCGTTCGGCGTCCCAACCGGCTATCAACGGCAGCTTGGGGTGGCAGAGCAACCGCTCGAGCGCGGCTCCAGAGGTCGCCGTCCTCAATCCCATTCTCGTCCAGCGCGTTGTAGATCGTCAGCCAGCCGTCCGCGAATCGTAGGCCCAGCGCCATGGCGCCGTCTGCCAAGTCGCCGCCGGCCCACTCCAGAAGCTCTACCGCCTCGAGCCGCTGCCCGTGCCGATCAGCCAACGCGGCGGGAGCATCATCACGCCAGCGGAGCAGGAAGCTGTCTGACGTCGGCCATACCGGCGTCTGGGCCACGTCGATCGAACAAAACGTGATCGACAGATCATCGAACTTCTGATGGTTCACCTCGAGGCGCTCCTCGTCGAAGTCGAAGACCATCGGGCAGTCGGCGAACCAGGTGCCGTCGGCGTCATCCCAGACCACCCAGCTGGACGTCAGTCGCCGGCCGACAAGCCCCCGCAACCGTTGAGCGTGACGACTGGCGACTTCGGCAGCTCCGTTCAGCCAAACTGGCTGGTAGTCGGTGATAGTCCTGAGCCGGCCTGATTCACGGTCGGATATCCGGATCTGCGCCCGTGCCGTGCCGCGCCTCGACGCGAGGAGCTACGGCCGACGCAACGACCGCTGAACGTAAACTGCCCGGGGCCCCGGGAACGACCTGCGGAAGGTGCGTATGTCCTCTGCTGACAAGGCACGGCGGTGGCGGAAGATCCTGTCCGAATTGCGCCCCGCACTGCCGGGAGAGTGGCGCCTGCGCGGCGTCGGCGTCGGCAGCGTGTTGGCACGTGAGCCGCTGGACTGGTCCCTGGCCTGGATCGGATACTCCGGTTCGCCCACCCGGCCCGTGGGCTGGGTCACCGCCGGCGTGCAGCCGCTCGTAACGTCCCTCACGAGTTGGGCTATGACCTATGGCGTGCGGATGGACGAGGCGCCATCAGGGCCGCCGACGGTGGACCTGATGTCCGATGCGGCGGCCGGCCAGACCCGGCAGTTCGTGCTCGACACCGGCCTGACAACAATCGACGAATGGCCGCCCGCGCGCCTCGCCGACGCGGCCGAGCGGTCCTTCGCCCAGGACCCGCGCCAGCGCCGCATACACTGGCACCATCTACCGGGTTGGCGGGTGGTCAACGGCACCGCTTCGCCAGTCGAGCCCGCGACGCAACTCGCTCAGCTGTGCCGCGACCGGGCCGCCGGGTATTCCGGCAAGGGCGTCCGGCAACTGGTGGAGAAGGCCACGTTCTACGAACGGCTCATCCAGGCATGGCACGACGGAGAACGCGAGGCGGCTCTCCGGTTCCTGACCTCGCACCGGGATCAGGCGTTGGCCGCCCGGAAACTCGACAAGGTGCTCACCCCGTAGGTCGCCGTACCCGGTTCGCCCAGGGACACGAATGCCCTCCGGCCGGACCTGAGGGCGTCCTCGCGCAGGTAGACATCGCGGTGGTCGTACTGGCCTCGCCTGCGTCGCCGACAGGTGGCGCAGTAGGTCCTCCCCCCGGTCAGGCCGCCGCTCGGCTCATCGCGGCACTGGCCAGCCCGTTCAACGTGGTCAGATCGGCCGCACCCAGGTACGAGTCCGACATCATGACCACCACCAGGTAGTGGCCGACCGCGGCGGCGACATATCCGACGTAGCGGTCGCCCTCGTCGTAGGTGCCGAGGAACAGCACCGTGTCCGGCCCGAGGTGGTCCTCGGCGACTGGGTCGAAGCCCTCCTCATCGCCGCCAGCCCCGCACCGGCCGAGCTGCGCCTTCAGTTCGGTGACGTACGCGTGTGCCCCATCGCCGCGGTACCAGGCGACGTTCTCGTAGATCCGAAATCGGGTACCGAGGTCGGCCGCCTCGGTGTGGCTCACGACCGGCTGCGGCACCGGCGTGTCCGCGCACGGCTGGGGTAGCAGCGACCACACCAGCCCGTCCTCCACCGGCCCCGGCACGGCCCCGCCGAGATCGTCCGGCTGCAACATGATCCGGTCAGGGATCCCCCGTGGCCGCTGCTGCGCCGCCGCCGGCCCGCTCGCCGACACCAGCCCCAGGATCGCAGCCGTCACCACAACCAATGTCTTTCGCATGCGAACCATCCTTTACATCGCTGGTAACCAATGGATGAGCGCAGATACCCAGCTATTCGTGAGTACGCGACACCACGCCCGGCACTGCTCATGATCAACCGCCAATCAGCGAACCGCCGTCCTGCACCATCCGTGGACCGGTGGGCCGAACCACCCGATGAGGACGCCCATCCGGACCCCTATTGAGCCGATAACGCCGCGTCCTCGTTTCGCGCCGGCGGTGTGCCTCGCCGCCACACCGTCCGTGCAGGGGCCACACCAGGGACGTCTACACAAGCGGGTCGGGCTACTATCTGGCTCTGAGGTCGAGAGGCGCTGCGACGGGCGGAGCCCGCCACGCTCGGCCTGCAATTCTTCGACAAGGGCGCCTCCGAGCTTCGGAGGTGGGCTACTTGAGCGCGTTGTTGAGCCAGAGGACCACTGCATCGGCGCTGCGGCAGCTGATGTCCCAGCGCATTCTGGTGTTGGACGGTGCCTGGGGCACGATGTTGCAGGGCGCACAGCTCACCGCCGCGGACTATCGAGGCGACCTGATCGTCGACCATCCCCAGGACGTCAGCGGTGATCCGGACCTGCTCAACCTCACCCGGCCGGACATCATTCTGGACGTACACCGGCAGTATCTGGCCGCCGGCGCCGACATCACCACCACCAATACCTTCACGGCGACCAGGATCGGCCAGGCCGACTACGGGCTCCAGTCACTCGTTCATGAGATGAACGTTCAGGGTGCGCGGCTGGCCCGGCAGGCGGCGGACGAGTTTGGCGGGCGGTTCGTGGCCGGCTCGGTCGGGCCGCTGAACGTGACGTTGTCGCTGTCGCCGCGGGTCGAGGATCCGGCGTATCGCGCCGTCGACTTCGACGACGTGCGCGCGGCGTACGCGGAGCAGATCTCGGCGTTGGTCGAGGGCGGTGTCGACCTGCTCTTGATCGAGACAATCTTCGACACGTTGAACGCGAAAGCCGCGATCGCCGCGGCCCGTGAGGTCGCACCGCAGCTGCCGCTGTGGATCTCCGTCACCATCGTCGACCTCAGCGGCCGGACCCTGTCGGGGCAGACGGTGGAGGCATTCTGGCGGTCGATAGAGCGGGCCGAACCGCTTGTCGTCGGCGTCAACTGCTCGCTGGGCGCCGCCGAGATGCGCCCGCATGTCGAGGAGCTTTCCAAGATCGCGGGCACCTACGTGGCGTGCCACCCCAACGCCGGTCTGCCGAACGCCTTCGGCGGCTACGACCAGAGGCCGGAGGAGACCGCCAGCCTGATCGGCGAGTTCGCCGCGGCTGGCATGGTCAACATCGTTGGCGGCTGTTGCGGCACCTCACCGGCCCACGTCGCCCGGATCGTCGACGCCGTGGCTGGCACACGCCCGCGGACGGTTCCCGTCCCGGCTGACACCACCCGGTTCAGTGGGCTGGAGCCGTTCGCGATCGGTCCGGACACCGGGTTCGTGATGATCGGCGAGCGCACCAACGTCACCGGCTCGGCCAGGTTCCGTCGGCTCGTCGAGTCCGACAACTATCAGGGCGCCGTCGACGTGGCCCTGGAGCAGGTCCGCGGCGGGGCCAACCTGCTCGACGTCAACATGGACGCTGACCTGCTCGACAGCGAACGCGCCATGACGACCTTCCTCAACCTCATCGCTACCGAGCCCGAGGTCGCCCGGATCCCGGTGATGATCGACAGCTCGAAGTGGACGGTCCTTGAAGCTGGCCTCAAGTGCGTGCAGGGCAAGGGCGTGGTCAACTCGATAAGCCTCAAGGAGGGCGAGGAACCATTCCTGGCTCAGGCGCGCCGGATCCGTGACTACGGCGCCGGCGTGGTGGTGATGGCCTTCGACGAACAGGGCCAGGCCGACACCACGGAACGCAAGGTGTCCATCTGCGGCCGGGCCTACGACCTGCTCGTGGAGCAGGCCGGGTTCGCGCCGGAGGACATCATCTTCGACCCGAACGTCCTCGCGGTCGCCACCGGCATCGCCGAGCACAACGGGTACGCGAAGGCCTTCATCGACGCTCTCCCGCTGATCAAGGCGCGTTGTCCGGGTGCTCGCACCAGCGGCGGCATCTCCAATCTGTCGTTCTCCTTCCGCGGCAACGACGTGGTTCGCGAGGCAATGCATTCGGTGTTCCTGTCGCACGCGGTCCGCGCAGGGTTGGACATGGGCATCGTCAACGCCGGCCAGCTCGCCGTGTACGCCGATATCCCCGCCGACCTCCTCGAACTCGTCGAGGACGTGATCTACGACCGGCGTCCGGACGCCACCGACCGCCTGGTCACCTTCGCGTCGACAGTCACCGGTTCCGGCACGAAGCGCGAGGTCGACCTGTCCTGGCGCGAGGCGCCGGTGACCGAGCGGCTGTCGTACGCGCTGGTCCACGGCATCGTCGACTTCATCGAGCAGGACACGGAGGAGGCCCGGCAGGGTCTGGCCCGCCCGCTCGAAGTCATCGAGGGCCCGCTGATGGACGGAATGAAGATCGTCGGCGACCTGTTCGGCGCCGGCAAGATGTTCCTGCCGCAGGTGGTCAAGAGCGCCCGGGTGATGAAACGCTCGGTCGCCTACCTCCAGCCGTTCATGGCAGCCGAGAAGGAGCAGGCCCGCCTGGCGGGCCGGGTCGACCCGGGCCGCGGGCAGGGCAAGGTCGTGTTGGCGACGGTGAAGGGGGACGTGCACGACATCGGCAAGAACATCGTCGGCGTGGTCCTGGGCTGCAACAACTACGAGGTCATCGACCTGGGTGTGATGGTTCCGGCTGGCCGGATTCTGGACACGGCCGTCGCCGAGGGCGCCGACGCCATCGGCCTGTCCGGCCTGATCACGCCGTCGCTTGACGAGATGGTCTCGGTCGGTGCCGAGATGCAGCGCCGCGGCCTCAAGGTGCCCCTGCTGATCGGCGGGGCCACGACGTCGCGTCAACACACCGCCGTCCGCATCGCCCCCTCGTACGACGGCACAACCGTGCACGTGCTCGACGCGTCCCGGGTCGTCGGCGTGGTCTCCGACCTCCTTGATGACGGGCGGGCCCGCGAGTTGGACCGCGCCAACCGGGTCGAGCAGGAGCAGTTGCGCGAGGCGCATGCCAACCGGCACTCCCAGCCGATGCTCGGCCTGGCTGAGGCCCGCGCAAACCGCGAGAAGGTCGACTTCAGCGACCTGCCGACCCCAGCCTTCACCGGCCTGCGGACAGTCCAGCCCACCCTCCCCGAGCTGCGCGAGATGATCGACTGGCAGTTCCTGTTTCTGGCCTGGGAACTCAGGGGCAAGTTCCCGGCGATCCTGGACCAGCCGGTCGCCCGCGAGCTCTACGACGACGCCAACACCCTGTTGGACGAGATCACGGCGAGCGGGTCCTTCCAGGCCCGGGGCGTCTACGGCTACTGGCCCGCGCACTCCGAGGGCGACGACATCGTCCTCGGCAGCGGGTTGCGCCTACCGATGCTGCGCCAGCAGACGGTCAAACCGGCCGGCCGCGACAACCGTTGCCTGGCCGACTACGTGGCCCCCGACGGCGACCACCTGGGCGGCTTCGCCGTGACCATCCACGGCGCCGATTCCCTCGCCGCACACTATGAGGCCCAGCACGACGACTACCGCGCGATCATGGTCAAGGCGCTGGCCGACCGGCTTGCCGAGGCCTTCGCCGAGTACATCCACCTGAAGGCCCGCCGCGACTGGTTCGAGCCAGACGCCGAGCCGGACCTCGCCGACCTGCACGCCGAACGCTTCCGAGGCATCCGACCGGCGCTCGGCTACCCGGCCAGCCCAGACCACAGCCAGAAGCAGGAGCTGTTCGACCTGCTGAATGCCGCCGAGCTCGGCCTCGGCCTGACGGAGTCCTTCGCGATGACGCCGGCCGCCAGCGTCAGCGGGCTGATCTTCGCCAACCCGGCAGCGAAGTACTTCACAGTGGGTCGTATCGGCAAGGATCAGGTCGAAGACTACGCAGCCCGCCGCGCCATGAACGTCGCTGACGTCGAGCGGTGGCTGCGGCCCAACCTGGCCTATGAACCGTCCTGACCGGTGTGCCGGCCAGTGGGCAGCGCCCCGCCGTCATTGGCCTCCCCGGGTCATCCGGCGCCGACGCGGATCAGGCAGGGTTGGCGGTGGCTTGGACGAACGACAGGAGCCGCGGGAGTACGTAACAGAATTCGCCGCCGCCCCATGAGTCCACGAGGCCGCCGGCTCGTTCCATCGCGTCCCAAAGCGGTTCAGTAGAGCGGATGATGGCTTCCGCAGTGGCCGTATCGACGTCGATGGCGGCGCATACAGCCGCCGTCAGTTCCGTGCGGGACTCGGCCGGCATGTCTTCGAGCGGATCGCGATGCATCCGCAGAAGTTACCTCAGCAGACGTGAGCGCTCACGAAGCTGACAAGGCGCTCGATCGTGGCCGTGCTTCCAATCGTCCGATGCGACTGCGGGTGCAATTGCCCTGTTGCCCAGGCCATTGCGGCTGTCGGTGGGCCGGCGGGTCGGGGGACCTGTTCGGGATCGCGGGGCGGGCGCGGATCCTCCGCGCCCGCCTTGCCGTGCTACCGGGCCGACCAAGTGGGGCAGCCCCTCTCGGCGTCGGGGGACGCCGTGATCGATGGCTACGCGTGGCAGGATGCCTCGGTGCGTCCTCGGCTGTTCCTCCTTTCCGCTGCTGCGCTGAGCTCTGCCGTCCATGTGGCGGGTGTCCTGACGGCTCGTCCGATCTGGCGTTACGCCGAGGTGCTGAGCATCGTTCTGCTCCTTGCCTGTGCCATGGTCAGCCGATCGCCGGGACCTCGCTGGGCGATCGGGGTGGGCCTCACGGTCCTGCTTGTGCACGCGGCCCGGACGGTGCCGGAGGCCCGGGACAGCGGTGGCGGTGGCTGGAAGGTGCTCGTACCCGGCTCGGGCTTCGACACACCGTCCGCGTTCGAATCGGGTCTGTCCCTCTGCTGGCCGTCGTTGACCGCGGTGTTGGGGCTACTCATCGCCTGGCGCCGCGGTGGGTGGCGCCTACCGACGGCCGTGCCGGCTGTCGCGGGGGCACTGCTGGTCATCGGGTACGCGGTCGTCCGTATCGTTGGTACTGGACGTGCCGTTGCTGCTGAACCTTCACGAGCGTCCGGCACCGGCGTGGCCGACGTGATGATGGCCGCCCTGCCGCCCCTGGTTCTCGGGATTACCGCGTTGGCACTCGCCTCGGCGCTCGCAGGTCACCGTCGACGGCTCGCCTCGCTCGGCGCGGCGTTGTTGGCACTCATGGCGCTCCTTTTGATCGACGCCTGCGTTGCCACGGTCCCGATGCCCCTGTACGTGGGTGACGCCTACGCCGTGTTCGCCTGGGATGCCATCACGCCAACGCTGTCCATGCCGCAACCGATGCCGGCGCTCACGGCGGCTGTCGAACTGACCGCGTACCTGCTGCTCGTCGCGGGCCTGACAAATTCACACGGACCGGCGAGTGTCGGGAACGGAGGGTGGCGGACCCGTCGCGTTGGCCTACCCGAGTAGCGTCGCCGCCGCGGCCAGGGTGGCCAGTGACAGCGTCGTGGTCACCACCACCGCCCGATTGGCCACCGCCTCGCCGAAGCCGTACTCCTGACCGAAGATGAACGTGTTCTGCGCTGTCGGCAGGCCCGCGCACACCACCACGGCGAGCAACTGGGGCGCGGACAGGTGCAAGGCCAGCCCGGCCGCGTACGCGATGACCGGCTGTGCGACGAGCTTCAGCGCGGTGATCAGGGCCAGCTCAGCCAGCTCGGTCGGCTCTGCCGGCGACGGCGCCGGGCGGTGCAGCGACGCGCCGAGCGCGACGAGGGCGGCCGGAACCGCGGCGCCCGACAGCAGGGTGAGCGACACGCCGGCCGCCGATGGCAGATGCAGGCCCGCGGCCGAGCACGCGACGCCGAGCAGCGACGCCAGGATCACCGGGTTGCGTACCGGCAGGGTGGCGATACGGCGGACCCTTATCCGCCCGGCCGGGTCGCTGTGCCGGTCCAGGGCGACCAGGATGACGGGCGTCACCACCAGCACCTGCAGCAGCACCACCTCCGCCAGGAACGACACGTCGCCGAGGACCTGCGTTGCGATCGGAATGCCGAGGTTCGCCGAGTTCACGTACCCGGCGGCCATGCCCCAGATCGGCCGTTCGCCGGGCTCGCGACCGAACAGCCAGCTCGCGCCCACCCAGCCGAACCCGACGACCGCGGTGGTGCTCAGCCCAAAGGCGAGCAGTGAACGGCCGTCGAACCCGGAGAGCGGCATTCGGGACAGGGCCAGGAACAGGGCGGCTGGCATCGCAAGGTGGAACACGAACCGACCGAGCACCGACGCCCCAGCCTCGCCCAGCAGGCCCCAACGACAGGCCGCGTAACCGAGCGCGGTGAGGATCCAGATCGGCACGAACGCCGACACCAGGTTCATCCGGGTGTCACCGACGGGCTGGTGTCGCGCCGGTTGTCAGACACATCGACGCGTCCAGGGCACGGCCACCTGGTCGCCAGCTCAGGCGTAGCCGTCCGGCTCGGTGTAGCCGTGTCTGAGCAGCGCGGTCCGGAGCTGGTTCTGCCACGTCTTCTCATCGGCTTCGCGCCATTGGTGCTGGCGTGCGCATTGCCAGTTTGGCGGCGGTTCCTCGGGGACGAGACACCCGCCGAGCGCAAGGTCGCCGTCGGCAGCGGCCTTTCTGGCCTCCGGGGCCGGTAGGCCGAAGAGCAGTGGGACGCCCGTCGTGTGGCATTCGGGGCAGGTTGGATTCACCTCGCCACGGTACCGACCCGGCGGCGTCCACGCGCGCGGGCCGCGGCACGTCGAGCTGCACCGGCCGGCACCACGCCGCCCTCCTCACCTCACCAGGCACCACGCCTGGCAAGGCAGGTCGAATGAGGACCCCGTGGTCCAGGAAAAGAATTGCAGGCTGCTGGTCATCCTGTTCTCGGCATCCGCTCATTCAGGCTGGCGGCGCGCGTGCCCGTATTTCACTGGCAGGTCGACGCGACATGAGGTCAAATGGACTTCCGGGTCCTACTATTCTTGTAATATCCGACCCGCGCCGCTGGATACACTTGACCGATGGGCGACGAGCAGGTGGCTGCGCCAACGAAGCAGCGGAGGATCAGTCAGCGGGGTGCCGCGACGCGAGAGCGGATCCTCGAGGCGGCCAACCGGCTGATGTTCGTCCGCGGAGTGAACGCGACGACCCTCGACGACGTCCGCGAGGCAAGCCAGACGAGCAAGTCCCAGCTCTATCACCACTTCGCCGACAAGCAGGAGTTGGTGCGCGCGTTGGTCAGATACCGAGGCGCGCTTGTGCTTCAGCGCGAGCGTGGCGGGCTTGAACGACTGAGGTCGTTCTCGGGGCTGGTCCGTTGGCGTAACGCGCTTGTCCAGGCCAACTCGCTGAACAACGGCAGACACGGGTGTGGTCTCGGGTCGATGGCCATCGAGTTGTCCGACCAAGATGAGCAGGCTCGATCGATGCTGTCGGAGACGTTCGCGGCATGGGAAAAACTGATAAGTGATGGTTTGCACCGCATGCGGGACAGCGGTGCACTGCGTCCGGACGCCGACCCGGAAAAGCTGGCCACGGGGTTGATGGCAGCACTGCAGGGGGGCTACCTGCTGGCGAACGCCGCGCACGACGTCGCACCCATGGAAGTTGCTCTGGACATGGCGCTGGACCACATCAAATCGTTCCTCGTGAAACCGTCCGGCGAGCCGACCCGCTGAGGTTCCCGTTACGGCCGACCAGCCAGACCGCTTGCTGTCCGCCGAGTTCTCACTGACGAACGCGGATGACCGTCTTTCCGGTGGTTCGTTCGAGCGGACCGGAGGCGACGACGTCGTCGAGGGCCTGGACGCTGCTGATGTTTGTCCGGAGTCGTCCATCCCGCACCCGCTGGACGACCTCACCCAGTTGAGCCCGATCGGGCACGACGACGAAGTCGACAGCCAGGCCGTCGGCGGGCCGCGCCTCCGGCGGCCCGACGACGGACACCAGCGTTCCTCCGGTTCGAACCAGGCCTGCGGACCGCTTCCCGATGTCGCCGCCGATGACATCGAACGCCAGATCGACTCCGCCGACATCTTCGAGGACATCGTTCTCGAGGTCGACGAACTCGTGTGCGCCGAAGTCGAGCGCCGTCTGGCGGTGGGCAGCGCGCCCGGTGCCGATCACGTGGGCGCCGGCCTCACGCGCGAGCTGCGTCACCATCGAACCGACTGCGCCGGCCGCTCCGTGCACGAGGACACTCTGCCCCGCCTGGAGGCGGCCGTGTTCGAACAGGCCCTGCCACGCGGTCAGACCCGAGATCGGCAGGCTCGCGCCCACCGCGAAGTCCACGTCGCCGGGCAGCGGGGCGAGGTTACGCGCCTCGACGGCCACGAACTCCGCCAGGGTGCCGTCACGATGCCAGTCCGTGAGGCCGAACACCCGCTGTCCCACCGACAGTCCCGTCGTGCCATAGCCGAGAGCGGTGACCACTCCGGCCAGCTCGTGCCCGGGGATCGACGGCGTCCGGTCGCGGCCGAGGCGATCGGTCCAGGTCGAGGGCCACGCCAGCTCTGTCGGGACGAATCCCGACGCATGAACCTGAACGACTACGTCATTGAGCGCCGCGGCCGGCTCGGGCCGCTCCGTCAGCGTCATCCCGGCCATTCCCGCGGCCTGATCCGTCACTACAATCGCCAACATTCGGCGCCTCCCTGTATCCGGTCCCCGTTCGCGCGGTCACGAGGTGCACGTTTCGTTTCACAAGCATGTGCGGCGCCAAGCCTCGGTGTCCCACCACGCCGATCGGTAGCGGTTGTGGCGCGAGGGTCTCGAGGAACGAGCGCGATAGCGCATCGTCGGCAAGGCGAGGTTGGGGTCGAGGCCGCGCTGGCGCGGTCCCCGTCGTCACGTTCGAGGGTCAGTCGCGGCCGGTCGTGGCGCCGCCCCCGGCGACGATCTGGCGGGTCGTGGCGAGCCCATGTCGCTGCTGCCGTCGACGATCACTTTACGGCCCTCGGAACTCTCACTCGTGACAGTTGGTCCTCTCCTCACCGAAGCGCCACGCCCCGAACCTAGTCGCGATGGAACTGGTCGGTCAAGTCCAAGTCTTGGGCCGAGTCGGTGCTACTGTGGTGGTGGTCTTCCCCAGTAAAAGCCCATTTTGTCACCATCGAACCGGCTGCTCGCCGCCAGCTTACCTGGACTAGATGGTCCATCAAAGGCGGCGGCTGGGTCGGGAGTGGCGTTGTCGAGAGCGAGGATTCCGGCCACGGGATGGTCCGCACCCGGGCCCGCTCTCGGCACGAGGGTCACGGCGTTGCGGTTCATACACCTCGACGACCTGGCGAGCGCAGGGTACGGCGAAATACGCACGTTTTTCACGAGTGACAGCGACACTGACAGCGACGACAAGTAAGGAGACGACGTGACCACCGAGAAGGTGATTCTCGCCGGCGGCTGCTTCTGGGGCATGGAGGAGCTCTTCCGCCACCAGCCCGGCATCGTGTCCACGCGCGTCGGCTACAGCGGCGGCGACGTCCCGAACGCCACCTACCGCAACCACGGCACCCACGCGGAGTCCATTGAGGTTGTCTACGACACCGAGAAGACCGACTTCCGTACGCTGCTCGAGTTCTTCTTCCAGATCCACGACCCCTCGACGAAGAACCGCCAGGGCAACGACATCGGCATCAGCTACCGCTCGGCCATCTTCTACAACAGCGACGAGCAGAAGCGGGTCGCCGAGGACACGATCGCCGACGTCGACGCCTCGGGCCTGTGGCCCGGCAAGGTCGTTACCGAGGTCACCCCTGCCGGCGACTTCTGGGAAGCCGAGCCCGAGCACCAGAACTATCTGCAGACCTACCCCGACGGCTACACCTGCCACTTCCCCCGCCCCGGGTGGAAGCTCCCGAAGCGGTCGGCGGCCTGACACTCCCGGCGCGCGGATCCCGGGTCCGCGCGCCGGCGTTCCGCCAGGTGCGCCGGCAAGGACGTCCCTACCGCTGGTGCTGTCGATGTCGCCTACGGGAGGTCATCTCTTGGGTACCAGGATCCAGAACGTCCGACTCGACGCCACGTCCAACGAACAACTCATGGCGCTGGCGAACGCCGGTGCCGCAGCCTTCGGCCATACCGCCGCACTCCAGGTGGAACGGACCTTGGCCCAGCTTCTGCGACTACGCGTCGCGCAGATCAACAACTGCAGCTACTGCCTTCTGGTGCACCACGCCGCCGCCAGTACCGCCGACATCCCGCCGTCCAAGGTCGAGACCCTCACCGCGTGGTGGGAAACGCATCTGTTCTCCGAGGAGGAGCGAGCCGCGCTGGCCTACGCCGAGGTGTTGACCCGAGCCGCCGACGCCACAGTCAACAACCGCCTCCAGGAAGCCCACGACAGGATGACCACGCACTTCACGGAGGGCGAGATACTGGAGATCGTGGGGATTGTGATCAACATGAACATCTGGACGAGACTCAAGCTCGCCGAGGGTGCCATGCCCACAACGGCGCCCGCCGCATGAATTGAAACGCCGCCCTGTCGTCGCGGCAGGTTGGCACCCGTCCTGCCGACATCTCGACCCGCACTGGTGGCCCGATGATCTGTGGAGCCCAGGATCCGCACCGGCGCCGAGCTTTCGTGACGGCCGAGCAGTCGGTGCGCGTCCTTGCCCTGCAGTCTCACCTGCGTCGCATTATCTCGTACAGCGCCGTGCCCCCACCTCGGTCACATTGATCAGGCCCCACCCTGCGTGGCTGAGGTGATCGGCCACGGCGAGTGCCTGGCTGATGCTGGCCCCGCCGGCCGCATAGGCGGCCGCTGCACGGTGCCGGTGAGGCTGGAGACGTCTCGTAATTCCGGGTGAGATTCGCAGCCGGATGCGACTCTGGGGGCATGACGGGTCCAGCCCAGGATGACACCGAGGTGGCATACATGCGGGAGGTCACCGCGTTGACCAGGAGCCTCCTCGACGCCGAGGATCCTTACGAGGTGGCGCTGGACATCCACGGGGTTTCTGCGCATGCGTCGTTGGAGGTGGAGTCAGCCGGCTTCGTGTGGCTCATCTGGGGCGATCTGACCGACCGGGTGGAGCTCAACCCTGACGAGCATGAGCAGGCCGCAGCCGAGATGGTCCGGGCGGCACGGGAGTGGCTGTCGCTGGACCTTGCCGATCGTGAGGCGGTGGCCAGGTATCTGGACTACTGGGTGCACGACGTGTGCGGCTACGCCAGGCGGACCGGCACGGGGGCCGACTGATTTGCGAGAACTCTGCTGAGCGGTACCTCGTTATCCGTGCGTCTGTCTGGTAGGGACGCCCGGCAGGATGCCAGGGGTGCAGGCGTTCACGCGACGACCCTCAGGACGTAGATCGACAAACCGCTGTGGACCGTGGTGCCTCGTCGTTCCAGACGTCGTCACACCGTCTTGCTCGCCCAGTAATCCCGTTCGGGCAGGAGAACCCACTGGTCGGCGGGGCCGGTGATGCATCGGGCGTCGGCCGGGCGCAGGCCTACGAACGCGCACGCGTATTGGAGGGCCTGCAGAGGGTAGAGGTAGCTGAGCAGGACCATCTGGCTGGTGTCTCCGCTCCACGCGGCACCGCCAGGGTGCAGGTCCCAGCCGATCATCTCCCCATCGCGGTGGATGCTGCCCTGGTTACCGCTCTTCGGGTTCGCGTAAAGGCCGTAGGCGACGGTGCCGACGGACAGCAGCCGACCGACCAGGGGTGTCTGCGGCTGGTATCCCCACGGTTGGGTGATCACACAGCCGCCAGGCACGTCGGTGATACCGACGAGCAGCAGATCGTTCGTCTCCGAAAGCCATTCCCAGTCGTGCTCGTCGTCCGGCTCGGGCTCCTCTTCGACATCGACGCCGTAGTGGGCGAGCAACTCGTCCTCGGTCATCGGGGTGCCGTCGAGCCGGCGGATCGCCTCGGTCACGTCGACTCCCGCGACGCAGAGGAGCCCGGTCCCGTCGTAGTAGTTGACCTGCAAACGTTCGCCAAGCTCACCGGCCAACGCGACGGCTTCCCGCTCGGCCGGGCTCAGCTCGACACCGGCAGGGGCGGTGCCGAACAGGTCGGGTTCGGGCCCCGCGAGGTTCAGCCGACCGGGTGACCAACCGGCCATCATCGGTCGCCACGGGTCCGCACCAGCGGCAGCCAGAACCTTGGCGTTGTCGTGCCGCCGCGAGTGAACCGCAAGCCACAGTGGGGACCGGCCGTCGTACAGGACATCGATATCGGATGCTGCGGCGGCCATCGCCGCCACAACCGCGGGTGACGAGTGCTCCGCCGCGACGTGCAGTGCCGAGTCGTGCCCGAGCGGCATGCAGGGGTCGGCTCCCGCCGCCAATCGCGCCAGCACCTCATCCTCGCCGCGACCACCCCACAGCCGCACCCCATCCCAGTCCGCCATGACCCGCCCTCCCCGTCGTCTGTCAACGCGCGCGACGCTAGATGGCGCATACGACACCCTGCAAGAGAGTGCCGACAGCCTCGCAGAGCCAAAGCAGATGGAGCTGCACAGCGCCCTTTCCGCGCAGGCACCCCTGAGGATTGTCCCGGTGGCGCTGAAACGCCCCCGCCGGCCGAGGTACGCCTGGTGACGGTTCCTGGCCGAGCAGGACCTGACCACTCCCGGCGGGCAGGAGGACGGATGAGCGTGTAGTTGCCGAGCGGGCGGGTGCTGGTGCGGTCGAGGCAAATTCTTCTGTGCCCTCGGAGAGGGCCGGGGTGCGGAAGCGCAACCCCGGGCCCTCTCCGGTCTGCTCCGCCCGTCTGGCGCGGAGGAGGGGTCTCTCAGGTCACCCGCAGCGTTGACCGTTGAGGGTGAAGGCGGCTGGTGCCGGATTATTGCCGCTCCACGTGCCGTTGAAGCCGATGCTCGTGGACGCGCCGGGGGCGAGGTTGCCGTTCCAACCCATGCTGTCCGCGGTGACGCTCGTTCCGGTCTGTTTCCAGGTGGCCGACCAGCCCTGGCCGACCTTCTGGCCGCTGGTGGGGAAGTCGAAGGCGAGTTTCCACCCGTCGATCGCGGTGGCACCGGTGTTCTTGATCGTCACGCTGGCGGTGAAGCCGCCCGGCCAACTGGTCGCCGTGTAGCCGACAGTGCAGCCGGCGGTCGGGGCGGTGGGCGCGGTCCGCACGGTCAGGCCGGGCGAGGCCGCCGAGACGTTGCCCGCCGCGTCGCGGGCGGTTACCACGAAGGTGTACGGGGTGTCCGGGGTCAGCCCGGTCACTGTGTACGTGGTGCCGGTGGCGCTGCCCACCTTCACCGTTCCGGTGGTGTCGACCCGGTGCACGTCGTAGCCGGTGACGGCGGTGTCGTCGGTGGACGGCGTCCAGGCCAGCGTGACGCTGTCGCCGGTGATCGTGCCGGCGGTCGGCTTGCCCGGGGCGGTCGGCGCCTGGGTGTCGCCGGGCGTGGTGCCGCGCGGCAGCACCAGGTGGGTGATCGAGTTGGCCGGGAAGGTGGCCGTGAGGCCGCTGGCGGTCACCGGCTGGTCGGCCTCCCGGACGACGCCCGCAAGGTCGGCCCCGCTGTAGCGGTAGACCTGGGCGGTGCTGGCGGAGGCGCCGGTGAGGGCGATCGGGCTGGTCAGGTCGTCGCCGGTCTTGTTGACGACGACCACTGTGAGCGCCTTGTCGGCCCTTCGCTCGGCGGCGTACACGGCCAGTTTGCCCTGGTCGGCGCTTGTCGCCTGGACGGAGGTCTCGCCGAACGCCCCGCCCTTGCCGTCGTAGTTGCGGTAGACGCGGAAGGCGTTGGCCACCGGCTGGTCGGCGGTGGGCGCGGTCCAGAGGGTGGCCAGGTCGAGCCCCTCGCGGCCGAAGATGCCGAGCACGTCCGCCTGGGCGAGCGCGCCGTTGAGCGACCCGTAGCCGCCCCAGTTGTACTCGGTCATCGCGATCTTCGTGCCCGGGTAGTGCTTGTCCACCAGCTCGCGCAGCCGCGGAATGTACCGGACCGGCTGGTTGATCCAGCTCTCGTCCACGTAGGTCGGATCCCAGAGCTGGCGGGTCGAGCGCAGTCGCAGCGCCTGGGTGTTGGCGTCGCCAGCCGCGTCGCCCAACACGCCGGACTGCTGCGGGTAGAGGTGGACGTCGAAGTAGTCGAGGATGCGGGTGCCGTGCTGCTGCTCGTACTCGCGCATCCGGTCCAGGTACCACGGGCCGAGATCCTGGCCGCCGTGCGCGGCCTTGTCCGGTGGGTTGGACCAACAGCCGGTGCGTGAGCAGGTGTCCTGGTCGAGGCCCGAATAGAAGATCGAGTTTAGGCCCCAGCCGACCGGCCCGAGCGTCTTCGCACCGGGGTCGGCGGCCTTGATCGCGGCGGCGTACTCGTAGGTGCGGTCGCGTAGCTCGTCGTAGCCCAGCCCGGCCGGGCGGACGTCGCGGTGCGTGGAGTGCCACAGGTCCGGCTCGTTGTCCAGGTTGTAGAACTGGACCCCGCCGTCGGCGGCGGCGCCGAACTGCCCCTTGAGGTGGTTGACGAAGTCCGTGACGTACTCCGGACCGACGGCGATGCTGGTGTCCTTCGGATCGTTGCCGGTGACCGGTGACCCGTCGGGCTTCTTGCCGTTGCCGCAGTCCGGTGCCCACTGGTCGGTGGACTCCTGCGGGCCGTACTTGGCGACGCTGAAGCCACACGCCCGCGACCGGTCCTTGGCGATCCAGCCGAGCATCGGCACCGTCATGACCGTGGCGGCGCCGGTGGCCTTGTTCCGCTGCACGAACCGGTCGGTCTCCGAGCCGTTCGGGAGATCGGCCGGAGCCGGGTTGTCGTTGGGGATGTTCTCGAAATACCAGTCGGCCGCGCGGTTGGTGGTGTCGGCACGGAAGTTGTAGCGGGTGGTGGCGTTGCCGCCGTAGCGGTGCACCGGCAGCCGCAGATCACGGGCGAGGGCCTCGTCGGCGAAGTTCATGCCGTAGATGTACGGGCTGATCTGGTGCCGGGCGGCCGTGGTGTCGACGGTCAGCGCCGGGCCGGCCACGGCCAGGGCGGGCTCCGGCAGGGCCAGACCGCCGAGGGCCGTGGCGAGCACGACCGGGAGTAGAGCGGTGGTGGGACGCACGAGCATTCCTTCCGGATAGGAGGCTCGTCGATGGGAGCGCTTCCAAAGGATTGCGCTTTCCGGACTTCCCGTCAACGCCCGAAGGCCACTTGTGGATCAATCCGAGCCGAGCGATCTGCCGCAGGGGGCGGCTCGTTGCGCAATGGTTCAGCGACCACGTTGCCGGCCACGACGGTCCTGGCCTCGGCCGGGTGGTCACGAGCGCGGGTGCCCCCGGCGAGCACAATGGCCTCGGCGCGCAGCCCGACACGCCAGTGGAGCCAGACCCGGATGACGTGCCGTCGGGGCGCCACCTGGCGCGATGGGTATGGTCGAGCCCGCCACTGCGGCAGCAGGCGGCTCCCCAGATTCGCAGCCGTCGGGCTGGCAGCTCGCTTACACGCCCAGACCTCCCAAGACCGTCACTTCCTGGCTGGTGAACTCACCCGTCAGCATCGGCATGGCCTTGGCGATCGCCGCCTTGGTCTCGGGGAGCTGCAACGAGGCGTCGTGCCTTTCCTTGCTCTGCCACACCTCACTCACCCAGATCGTCACGTCGTCGGTGTCCGAGACGCTCACCACATACAGATCGCATCCGACCTCGCGTAAGGCATCGGTGCCGCTCAGCAGGATGTCCACGACGTCATCCCGGTGGCCGGGCTTGGCTTTCATCGATCCGATGTAGCCGTAGGACACAGCGACTCCTTCAGGCGGCGGCGAGCCGATCGCATACGTCCGACGAGCGACTCGCAAGGGGGCGATTTCTGCCGAGTCGAGCATACTGATCTATCGCTGGCGCGGGCGGCGAGCGCGGGCGGGACGAGCAGCTTTGCCGGTCGGACGCCGAGGTCAAAGACGAAAGCGTTTTCCCACGTGGGAACCTCCGAGTAATTGGGGGAGCATCTGATCCGCGAGCGGCGTGGGTACGTGGTACGACTGCTCCAGCAACAAGCCGACGAAGCGGACGGGCTGGTGATGACCAATAGCGTGACCAGTCTGCTGCGTAAACGTGAGAGTCCCCAGCGGCCGACCTTTCTGGAACTCTTCTTCGACCTCGTGTTCGTCTTCGCGCTCACCCGGATCGTGCACGAGTTGGTGCTGGACTACACCAGGGATCACGTTGCGGAGAGGCTGACCACGTCCCTTGCGGAGAACGGTGAGACTCTGCTGTTGTTCCTGGCGGTCTGGTGGATCTGGACCCAGACGGCATGGGTGACGAGCAAATTCGATCCGTTTCAGCCGGCAATCCAGTTCGTGGTCCTCGCGACGATGTACGGGAGCCTGCTCCTGGCGGTCGCGATTTCGGGCGCTCTGGCCGATACCGGCCTGCTCTTCGCGAGCACCTACGTCGCGATCCAGGTGGGCCGCACCCTCTTCTTCGCGCTCATCGTGCGAGGTCACAACCTCCGCCGGGTCAACATGCTGGCGCTCGTCTGGTTCGGCGCGTCGGCCGTGCCGTGGCTCGCCGGAGCTTTCGCACCGGAGGTGACGCGCAACTCACTGTGGACGCTGGCTCTGGCCATCGACTACCTGGGAGCCAGGCTCGGCTGGCCGGTCCCGGGAATTGGTCGCTCACGGGTGTCCCCGTGGTCCGGCGCGGGCGAGCACCTGGCCGAACGCTACTGGCAGCTCGTCATCGTCGCGCTCGGTGAGACGATCCTGACGTCCGGATCGAGCCTTCTGCGCGGCCCGATCGTGCCGGAACGGACAATGGCCCTCACCGTGTCGTTCCTCATCACTGTGTTGCTGTGGCGGATCTACTTCTATCGAGCCGGCCAGATCCTGGGCGAGGCGATCGCGGTGTCCGCCGACCCCGGCCGCGTCGGCCGGCTCGCCGAGTTCGCACACCTGCTCATGGTGGCCGGCATCCTCGCTGCCTCCGCCGGCTCCGAACTCACTCTGATAGATCCCACCGGAGACGCCAGACCCGCCTGGGTCGGGGCCATCCTCGGTGGGCCCGCGCTCTTCCTCGCCGGGCGCTCGCTGTTCGAGTACGCGGCTTTCGCCCGGGTGTCCCGTCCACGGCCGATCGGGATCCTCGTCCTCGCGGCCATGGCGCCGGTGATGGTCGGCCGACCGCCACTCGTTGTCGCTCTGGCTGCTGTCGTCGTCCTGCTCGGCATCGCCGTCTCGGACACGATCCGCGCTCACGGACGCCCCCTGGAGCAGGCCTCGCCGCCAGGCTGACCTGTGCCCGGGGCCGTCCACCGCCAACGCGCCGCACAGGGAGGCCGGCAGTCAGTCGCGTTGCAGGCCGGCGAAGATCACCGCGAGCGTACGGGCCTGCAGCTGCTCATCCCATCCCCCGTGCAAGGCCCCTTGGCAGACGCTGGCAAGGAGCGCCATCACTTCGGGTAGCCCTACCGGGGCGGCGACGGCTCCGGTGGCTCGGGCCTGTTCCAGTAGCCGACCCACCGCCTCCTCCAGATGGCCGACCGCCTCGGGCAGCCGGATGGTCACCCCGGATCCGGCAAGCAGGTCGACGACTGTCTTCTTCGCCGCGGCCTGCGCCACCATGTGGGCGAAGAAGGCGAACAGGTCGCGCTGCCCGGCCTCCTCGACGAGTTGTCCCAGCAGTCGCTTCATGATCGCAGCCAGCAGGTCGTCCTTCGTGGGGAAGTGGCGGAAGACCGTGCCGATGGCGACGCCGGCCCTGCGGGCCACCTCCTCGGTGGAGCCTCGGGAGCCGAACTCGGCGAAGACGGCCTCGGCGGCGTCCAGGATGCGTGCTCGGTTGCGCTGCGCGTCAGCGCGCAACGGCGGACCCTCTACCAAAATGAGTCTCCACTCACTATTGTCGACGCAAGTCGAGTGCTGACTCATTATCGGGGGGAGACGACTGTGACACCAAGAGCGATCTTCGAGAGCATGCGCACGCAGTGGCTCGCGAACCAGCCCACCTACGAGGCCGACCTGCTCGCCGACGACGTGGTCATCGAGACACCGTTCGCCGCGCCGGGTCGCCCTACCCGTACCGAGGGGAAGCAGCGGGTGCTGGAGTACACGCGGGGGAGTCGAGCAATGTTCCCGGTCCGATTCGACGACTGCCGCAACGTGGTCGTGCACGAGACCACCGACCCCGAGGTGATCGTGGTCGAGTACGAACTCGTCGGCACTCACGCCGAGACCGGGGTGACCGCCGCGGCGCCGTTCGTCGGGGTGCTGCGAACGCGGGACGGCAAACTGGCCCACTGGCGCGAATACCAGCACACTCTCGCCATCGCCCAAGCCGTCGGCCAGGCATAGGCCCGGATCCGATCAGGCTGTAGAGGGCGACCCTGAGACACCAGCACGGGACCGATGACCGACGCCGCACCCGCATGACGTGCACTCGATGATCCGACCTGTGTTCCTGGACGTCGCTGAAACCGCCGCAGTCCTGCTGTGCGAACCGGTGGTCGCCGCACTTTGACGGGCAGATGGAGGTCAGCGCCTCCGCTCGGGCCGCGTGGCCCATGCCGCAGCGACGGCGCAGAGCCCGAGGCAGGCGAACAGGCAACCCAGCGCGCCACCCAGCAGCATGACCCCGGCCGCGATGCCTTCCACGGGCGTCAGCGTAGGCGGCCGGTTGCTGTGTCACCGCAACGGGCAGTCGGGCACCGTGTGGCGCTACGACCACCCGTCGGCGCCCGGCTCGACCCGACCGAGCGCCGACGGGGGACCGTACGACCCTTCTGAGCACCTACTCCTTCACACCGATGTCGTCGATCGGAGGGACGCTGAGCAGCCGACGGACGGGCCACACGGTGGTTGCCAACGCCAGCAGTGTCGTGCCGCCGAGCACCGCCACCCACCCAAGCGGCGGGACGTACGGGATCGGGCTGCCGGTCAGTCCGTTGACGATCGCGCTCAGGGTCAGCGCCGCGATCGTCGCGCCGATCAGCACCGCGGTGCCGAGCAGCCCGGCCTGTTCGGCCTGGACCATCGCCCGAATCTGGCGGCGGGTGACCCCGACCAGTTGAAGTAACGCCAACTCACGGCGGCGGGCCAGTGCGGCCATCACCATCGTGGTGGCCGCCGCCAGCGCCGCGTACCCCACCATCACGCCGATCAGCAGCCGGTTCAGCCAGGCGCCGAGGGCCAGATCGGTGCTGATCAGACGCGTACGGGTGGCGGCGTCGACAACCTCGGCCCCGGGTCGTCCGGCCGACCACGCGGCCAACGCGCTGTCGGCCTCCGGGCCGGCGCGGACCAGGACCTCGTCGACGGTGTTCCCGTCCGTGTGCCCGGCGACCGTCTCGGCAGCCAGTGTGACGTCGCCGAAGCCGAGGCCACGGCCGTAGACGGCGACGACGTCCAACGTGACAGGCGTACCGTCGCCCAGCCAGAGTTCCACCTTGTCGCCGACGTCCCAGCCGGACGAGGACGCCTGCGTCGCGGACACGGCGACAGTTCCCGCGCGCAGGTCGGCCAGGTTGCCCTCGCGCACGTCCAGGTCCATCGTCGACGTGCTGCCCGCCGGGTCGACCGACTGAGCGCCGACCGGTTCGATGCCGCCGAGCGCGCGCACCACCACCTGCGTACGGCGCACGCCGGTGGCCGCCCGCACCCCGGGCAACTCGCGGATCTCCCGTGCCGCGTCGGCCGGTAGCCCACCCGGAGCGACGAGCACCCGCTCGGCGAGGGTTCCCGTGCTGCTCTGCGTGGTGGTCTGCCGTTCCAGGTTGGTCTGCAGGAACCACACCGAGCCGCCGAAGCCCACCGACAGCACGAGGGCGATCAGGACGGTCGCCATGCCCTGCGCGTTGGCCCGCAGGTTGGCCGCGGCCAGGTAGCCGCTGACCCGCCACACCCGCGGCAACAACGGTGTGAGCAGGCGTGCCGCGTACGCGTTGATCCTCGGTGCGAGCAGCGCCACCGCGATGACGAACAGGTACAGCATGCCGACCGCACCGGCCAGCGCCCCGGTCGACCCGGCGGCGCCGAGCGTGAACGCCCCGGAGGTGCCGGCCGCGGCGAGCGTCAGCACACCGGCGATGAGCCGCACCCGGCCGCTACGTCGAGGCTCGACGGCGATCTCGCCGAGCGCCTCGATCGGCTTGATCCCGGTGACCCGGCGCGCGGCGACCAACGCGGCGAGCACCGCCACGAGGACCGCCGTACCGACAGCGGGCGGCACCGCGAACAGGCCACCGACCATCGGGAAGCCGGCCGGTACGAACCCCCGCCCGACCAGTTCGCCGTGCACCCAGCGCGCCGCCAGCAGGCCGGCCGGGCCGCCGATCGCGGAGCCGACCAGGGCGAGCAGCGCGGCTTCGGCGATCAGCATGCGACGCACCTGCCCCGGCGTGGCCGCTACCGCGCGCAGCAACGCCAGGTCACGTCGACGGTGCCGGACGGACAGCCCGATCGTGCCGGCCACCACGAAGACGATCAGCAGGACGACGTACCCCCCGAATGCTGATCCGGCCTCGACCAGCAACGTCCGGGCGGCCTGGTTCTCCGACTGCTCGACGGTCCCACGGTCTTTCCCGACGTACGCGGTGGCGCCGGCCGCCGACGCGATCTCGCGTACCGCGTCGAGGTCGGCACCGGGCGTCATCCGCACGCCGATCGCATCCACGCGGCCCGGGTGGGCGGACAACCGGGCGGCCTGCGCGTCGGTGAAGAACACCGCCGCCGAGCCGGTCTCGGTCGTTCCGCTCACCAGGTACGACCGCCCGACGCCGCCGACGACCAGGTCGATACGGTCGCCGGGTGCCACGCCGAGCCGGGTGTCGACCAGCACCTGGTCGTCGGCCCGTGGCGCGGCACCCGCGCCGATGGGACGACCGGTGAAGGTGTACGTGTCCCAGCCGTGTCCCACGGCTGCGGGTGAGCCGATCACCAGCTCGTCGTCGCCGGTGACGGCCGTGACGCCTGGCACCTGCCGGATCCGGTCCACCAGCGCCGCGTCCACAGTGCCGCCCTCGGGCAGCGTGACGGTGCTCGTGGTGGTGTCGCCGAACTCCCGGAACGTGTGGCTGACCGTGCGGTTGGCGACGATCACGTCGGCCGTTGCCCAGAGCCGTGGCTCCGCGCGGAAACGCAGCCCGGATTCGACGAGGGTGCCCATCGCCACCAGGATCAGCACGCCGACGATCAGGGCCAGCAGGGTCGCGGTGGCGGGGCCGGAGCGGTGCCGCAGCAAGCGGGCGGCGAGGCTGGTCATCGGAGGACCCGCCGATCCAGCGACGCCAGGTGCTCGGCGATACCAGCGGCGCCGAGCTGCGGAAGGTCGGCGACGATCGCGCCGTCGGCCAACACGAGCACCCGGTCCGCGTACGAGGCGGCGATCGGGTCGTGGGTCACCATCACCACTGTCAGCCCGTGTTCGTCCACCACCGCGCGCAGCAGCGTCAGCACCTCCGTCGCGCTGCGGGAGTCGAGGGCGCCGGTGGGCTCGTCCGAGAAGATCACCTCGGGGCGGGTGGCCAGGGCCCGGGCGATCGCCACCCGCTGCTGCTGGCCGCCGGAGAGCGCGGCCGGCCGGTGGTGCAGGCGGTCGGTGAGGCCGACCCGCTCGACCACCCGGGTCAGCCAGGCCCGGTCCGGACGGACGCCGGCCAGGCGCAGGGGGAGCAGGATGTTCTCCTCGACGGTGAGCGCGCCGATCAGGTTGAACGCCTGGAAGACGAACCCGATCCGGGTGCGCCGCAGCTCGGTCAGCCGGGTCTCGGACAACCCGGACAGGTCGGTGCCTCCGATCACCACCCGACCGGAGGTGGGCCGGTCGAGCCCGGCCGCGGTCTGCAGCAGCGTGCTCTTGCCGGAGCCCGAGGGCCCCATCACCGCGGTGAAGGTGCCCCGGTCGAAGCCGACATCGATGCCCGCGAGCGCGGTCACCTGATCGGGGCCGGTGTCGTACACGCGGGTGAGGCGTTCGACGCGTACCGCCGGTTCGGTTGTCTGTCCCGGATAGTCCGGCATTCTGGTGGCCTCTCTCCGTGTCATCGGCAGGAAATGCGCGCACCAGAAACGCTATTGACGTGGAAGAACGGCAACCATCCCGCGGGCTGCCGGGTTCGGGTACAGCAGGCGCTACCGCCGATCGCCGTTGAGGTAGCGCAGCACGGCGGTGACCCGGCGGTCGGCGCTGTCGTCCGGTGGAAGCTGAAGCTTCGCGAAGATGCTGCGGATGTGCTTGTGCACCGCGCCGTCGGTGACGAACAGCCGCTCGGCGATCGCGCTGTTGCCGAGCCCTTCGGCCATCAGCCCCAGCACCTCACGCTCACGCGGCGACAGCTCGCTCAGCGCCGTGTCCGTCCGGCGGTTGCGGGCGAGCAGTTGCGCCACCACCTCCGGGTCGATCACGCTGCCGCCGTCCGCGACGCGGTGCAGCGCGGTGAGGAACTCCTCGACCCGGCCCACCCGCTCCTTCAACAGGTAACCCAGCCCGACGGCGCCGACCGAGAACAGGTCGGTGGCGAACGCCTGCTCCACGTACGCCGACAGGACCAGCACCGCCAGGCCGGGTCGGCGCCGCCTGGCCTCCACCGCCGCCACGATGCCCTCGTCGGTGTGGGTCGGCGGCATCCGTACGTCCACGATCGCGACGTCCGGCGCGTGCTCGTCGACGGCGACCAGGAACTCGCCCGGAGTGCCTGCCGTGGCGACCACGTCCAGGTCCTCCGCCCGCAGCAGCAGCGCCAAACCCTCGCGCAGCAGCGGGTCGTCCTCGGCGATCACGATCCGCATGGCAGCTCCACGTCCATTCTCGTCGGCCCTCCCGGTGGGCTGGTCAGCGTCATCCGGCCGTCGTACGCCTCGACCCGCCGACGGATGCCGGTGAGTCCGGAGCCGCGGGTCTCGTCCGCGTCGCCGTGCCCGTCGTCCTCGACGCTCACCAGCAGCCGACCGCGTTCGAGGCGTACCGCCACATCCACCCGGCTCGCACCGCTGTGCCGGACGACGTTCGTCAGCGCCTCGGCCACCACGAAGTACGCGGTGGCCTCGACCGAGGCCGCGCAGCGCACCGCCACGTCCACCTCCAGTCGGCAGGGCACCGCGCAACTGCCGGCCAGGCCCGACAGCGCACCGGCGAGACCCCGGTCGTCCAACACCGGTGGCAGGATCCCGCGCACCACCGTCCGCAGCTCGCCGAGTGCCTGTTCGGCAGCATCCTGCGCCTGCCCGAGGATCTCGTCGGCGCGGTCCGGGTTGCGGCGCACCGCCCGGCGTGCGGCGCCCAGCAACACGTTTACCGCTACCAACCGGTTCTGGGTGCCGTCGTGCAGCGACCGCTCGATCCGGCGCAGTTCGACAGCGTGGGCGTCCAGCGCGGCGGCGCGGGTGGCGGTCAGCTCGGCCACCCGCAGCGACAGGTCGACACCCGGCGGGGGAGGGAGCAGCCGTCGACCCGGCCAGGCCTGGAGCCGGGGCAGGACCGGGGTGAGCCAGATCGCGGCGGCCAGCCAGCCCACCCCGAGCACCCCGACCCAGAGCGCGTCGGACAGGCCGTCGATGCGCCACCAGACGATCCCCGGCGCGGCGTCGGGGGGGACCAGCCGGTACCACAGCGGGAAGGTGGCGTCCTGCACGGCATAGAGCGGCAGCGCGAGGCCGACCAGCCCGGTCACCAGGCCGACGAGCGAGTACAGCCCGAGCCAGCCGAGCTCCCGGCGCACGAACGGATCCCGCGTCGCCGCCCGCAACCCGTCCGGCACCGGGCCCGGCGTGGGGATCGGGTCGCCCCAGCGGGACAGCCGGGCGCGCTCGCGGTCGGCCACCGACCGCACCGCCCGCAGCGCACCGGGCGCCGCCAGCAACCCCACCCCGGCCAGGCAGGTCACCGCCACGATCGCCGCCCAGAGCAGCGCGCCCAGCGCCAGCGTGGCGGTGCCCAGCCCTCCGACGAGGTGCTCCAGGGCGTCGACCGAAGCGCGAACCCGGCCCCGCACGTACGCCATCGACCCACCTCCTCCGTCAACATAGGCCACCGCAAGCCCGGCCCGGCAACGCCCGGCGCGGAAGGTACAGCCTGCTGTACCACTGCCGTCGAGCTGGCGGGATCGTCGCCGCCGGGCACCCGACCTAGCGTTGACGGCGTCGAGAAAAGCTCGCCGAAGGAGGCAGTCATGACCGATCCGTACCGCATCGCCGAGGCCCCCGCCGCGGCACCGAAGAAGCCCGGCGGCCTGCTGCGCCCGCTGCTGTGGCTCGCGTTCTTCGTCAGCGCGGCGGCCAACGTGGTGCTGTCGACCGCGGTGGACAACCCGTGGATCAGCTCCGCGTTCGGCCTGGTGGCGCTGATCTGCGCGGGCGCGCTGATCGTGCACCACCGCCGCAACCGCGCGCGGGAGTCGTAGGAACGCAGACCCCACCCACCGCGCTCAGGTGGTCGCTCAGCGGGGGACAGTGGCGTCGTCGTGGGTGGTCATGGTCTCCTGCCGAAGCGGCTCCTCGCGCAGGATCGCGGCGTGCAGCCACGAGTCCGGGATGGCGAAACCGTCGACGAGGGTCCGCATGTGCGGCCGTAGCTCCTTGAGGAGGGAGTTGACGACGCCGGTGATGGCCTTGGCGCGGGCCGGTGTGAAGCGGCCGTGCTCCAGGAACCATCCCTTGTTGGCCTCGATGACGCTGAGCGCGTACAGGTCACAGACCCGGGAGAGCAGCGCCCGGACCGCCGGGTCGGCGGTGTCTTCGATGCCGGCGACGAACGCCTCCAGGGTGATCCGGTCGATGTGCGCGGCGGCCACGCTCAGGACGTGGTCCTGGACGTCGTTGAAGATGTCGAAGGGCCGGTCCTTCTTCGTGGCCGCGCCGTTGCGCAGGCGGCGGACCGCACCGTCGAGGAGGTGCCGCTCGCGGTCCTCGAACACCTTCAGGTGCCAGCCGCGGTCGGTGACGGCGACTTCCTCGTCGCGACCGGGCACGGCGCCGATCAACCGCTCGATGAGGGACCGCGCGGCGGTCCGTTCGAGCACCATCTCGCGGACCTGCTCGGCGACGAAGGAGGCGCGCCCCCAGCCGTCCAGCGAGCCGAACTCGTCCCGGTAGCCGGTGAGCAGTCCCTTCGCCACCAGCTGCAACAGCACCGTGTTGTCGCCCTCGAAGGTGGTGAAGACGTCGGTGTCGGCCTTGAGGCTGGGCAACCGGTTCTCGGCCAGGTAGCCCGCGCCGCCGCACGCCTCGCGGCACATCTGGATGGTGCGGGTCGCGTGCCAGGTCTGCGCGGCCTTGAGACCGGCGGCCCGGGACTCCAGCTCCCGTTGCCGGTGCTCGTCGACCGGCTGGTCGCCGCCCTGCACCTCACTGAGCGCGGCGACCAACTCGGTCTGGGCGAAGTGCAGCGCGTACGTGGTGGCCAGGGCGGGCAGCAGCTTGCGCTGGTGGGCCAGGTAGTCGTTGAGCAGCACCTCCCGCTCCGCGTCGGGTGTGCCGAACTGGCGGCGGATGTCGCCGTAGCGCACCGCGATGGTCAGCGCCGACTTGGTGGCCGCCGACGCGGCGCCGCCCACGCTCACCCGTCCGCGCACCAGGGTGCCGAGCATGGTGAAGAAGCGCCGGGAGTCGTTCTCGATGGGGCTGGAGTACGTCCCGTCCTCGGCGACCTGACCGTAGCGGTCCAGCAGCATGTCCCTCGGCACCTGGACGTGGTCGAAGGTGAGCCGCCCGTTGTCCACGCCGAGCAGGCCGGCCTTGGGCCCGGCGTCGCCGATGCTCACGCCGGGCAGCGGGTTGCCCTGCGCGTCGCGGATCGGCACCAACCACGCGTGTACGCCGTGCCGCTCACCGTTCGTGATCAGCTGCGCGAAGACCACCGCCATCTTCCCGTCCCGGGCGGCGTTGCCGATGTAGTCCTTGCGGGCCGCCTCGTGCGGGGTGTGCAGATCGAAGGTCTGCGTCTGCGGGTCGTACGTGCAGGTGGTGCGCAGTTGCTGGACGTCGGAGCCGTGCCCGGTCTCGGTCATGGCGAAGCAGCCGAAGATCGTGCCCGAGACGATGTCCCGGAGATAGGCGTCGTGGTGCCGTCGGGTGCCGAGGGCCGCGACCGCGCCGCCGAACAGGCCCCACTGCACGCCCGCCTTGACCATCAACGACAGGTCGACCTGCGCCAACATCTCACTGGCGATGATCGAGCCGCCGACGTCGCCGCTGCCGCCGTACTCGGTGGGGAAGGCCGACGCCATACCCAGCTCGGCGGGGAGTTCGCCGAGCAGTCGGGTGATCCGCTCACGCGCCTGGTCACCTGTCTCGCCGTACACCGGGAGGAAACGCTCGTCGAGGTTGTCGCGGTGCGCGGTGCGCACCTTGGCCCACGGCCCGTCGAGCAGTTCCCGCAGGCGAGCGAGGTCGATCTGATCGGACATGGTCCCCCCTCGGCTTGCGGACATATGGGTACAGGCCGTACTCGATCAAGAGTACCGGGGTCGGCGCGCGGCTGAGGTGGCCGTGCCGCTGTCGCCGCTGTAAGACCGACTCCGGTAGTGGTGATCGTCACGCAATCCGTAGAACATCGAGGAATGCGTTCACCGCTGGGGTCCGGCCCAGGCGGCTCCAGACGAGGTGCTCGACCCGGGCCGGCGCATCGGTGACCTCGATGACGGTCACGCCGTTGAGCCGTGGCACGTAGGCGGAGGCCAGCATGGCGACGCCGAGACCCGCCGCGACGAGGTCGGCCATCAGGTCGGCGGCGGTCACCTCGAACGCGACGTCGCGGGCGAGGCCGGCGGCGGAGAACGCCTGATCGGTCTGGGCCCGCCCGGCGGTGCCGACCGGGAAGTCGACGAAAACCTCGGCGGCGAGCCGGTCGAGGTCGACTGCCGGTTCACGCGAGAGCGGATGATCCGGGGCGACCACGGCGACGAGCCGGTCCCGGGCGAAGCTGTGTGCGTCGACGCCCTTCGGCTGGACCGTTTCCGGCAGCCCCAGGAACGCCACGTCGATGACGCCCTGTTTGACCTGCTCCACGAGTGCGTCGCTCCCACCGACGCGCAGGCCGACGCGCACGAACGGGTACCGCTCCCGGAACACGCGAAGCGTGGCCGGAATGTCGACGGCCGCGACAGTGGGGATCAGGCCGACAGTCAGTCGTCCCCGTACCTCTCCCACCGCCGCCGCGACCTCGGCGGCCGCGCGTTCGGCGGCGTCCAGGCACTGACGGGCGGCGGGGAGGAACGCCGCGCCCGCCGGGGTCAGCCGCACCCGGCGGCTGGTCCGCTCGAAGAGCCTCGCGCCGAGTTCCCGCTCCAGGCGGGCGATCTGGTGACTCAACGCGGACTGGACGACCAGGCACCGTTCGGCGGCCCGGGTGAAACTGCTCGTCTCGGCGACGGCGAGCACGTAGCGCAGCTGGTGGAGCTCCATCGATTCATCTTCTCTGTAGATCGATCGGATGACAAACATGCGTTGGACTCATTGATGGCTGCGCGATGAGACTTCCGACATGACAAGTTCCGGAGCGGAGAAACTTCCCGGCGGCACGTTCACCAGCGATCTGCCGCGCACCGCCCTGACCGCGCTCGCCCCGCTGGCGTGGGGCACCACCTACGTCGTCACCACCGAGCTCCTTCCGCCGGGCCACCCACTGTTCGCGGGCTTCCTGCGCGCGTTGCCCGCCGGTCTGGTAGCGCTGGCGATCACCCGTACGCTGCCGAGGGGGGCGTGGTGGCCGAAGGCGGCAGCGCTCGGCGTACTGAACATCGGGCTCTTCTTCCCGCTGCTCTTCGTCGCGGCGGAGCGGCTGCCGGGAGGCGTCGCGGCGACCCTCGGTGCGGTGCAGCCGCTCGTGGTCGCCGTCCTGGCCGCGACGCTCCTGCGGGAAGGGCTCTCCGTCTGGCGGGTCGTGTGGGGTGTCGCCGGGGTGTTGGGCGTCGGCCTGGTGGTGATCGGGCCGGACGCCGCGCTCGACACTGTGGGGATCGTCGCCGGCCTCGTCGGCGCGGCCACGATGGCGCTCGGGGTGACCCTCACCAAGCGCTGGAAGCGGCCCGCCGGGGTGAGCCCGACGGCCTTCGCCGGCTGGCAGCTCAGCGCGGGCGGTCTCTTCCTGGCGCCCCTCACCTTCCTCGTCGAAGGACCGCCACCGGCGATCGACCCGCCCGCCGCTCTCGGCTACCTCTGGCTGGGCCTGGTCGGCGGTCTGTGCGCGTACGTCCTGTGGTTCCGCGGCGTCGTCGCGCTGCCCGTGACCTCCGTCGCGGTTCTCGGTCTGCTCTCGCCGCTGGTCGCCGCGCTGCTCGGTGCCGTGGTGCTCGGTCAGACGCTCGGTCCGATCGAGCTTCTCGGGTTCGGGCTCGCGCTGGCCGCGATCGCCGCGGGGCAGCTTCCCGCGCCGACCCGTTCGCGGGCGCAGCTCGTACCGGAAGGGGCGGTTCGATGAAGATCGCCGTAGTCGGAGCCGCGGGAATGGTCGGCTCGCGCGTCGTCGACGAGGCCGCGGGCAGGGGACACGAGACGATCGCCGTCTTCCGCAGGCGGAGGCCGGAGGCACTGCCGTACGGCGTGACCGCCGTCGCTGGCGACACGGACGACCCCGGGCGGCTCAGCCGGCTCTTCGACGGCGTCGACGCGATCGTGGCGGCGACCCGTCCCGCCCCCGGGTACGAACACGCCGTCTCCGCGACCACAACTGTGCTGCTCGACGCGGCCGAGGCGGTCCAGACGCGCATCGTCGTCGTCGGCGGTGCCGCCCCGCTGTGGGTCCCCGGCCACCCCGACCGACTCGTCCTCGACAGCCCGGAGTACGTGCCGGAGGCTTGGCGCACCATCGCCGCCGCCAGCGTCGCGCAACTCGACGCCTGCCGGGCGCACCGGGCCGACTGGGTCTACCTCAGCCCGCCGGCCATCCTCGAACCCGGAACCCGCACCGGGACGTACCGACGGGGCACCACGACGCTCATCACCGGCCCCGACGGGGCGTCCCGGATGTCGGCGGAGGACCTCGCCGTCGCCGTCCTCGACGAACTGGAGAGCCCAGGCGGGGACAGGCACTTCACAGTGGGATGAAGCGCCGCGCATGCCCGTCGCGCTGCCGCCATGGCGATCATCGAGGTCTGTCGCTACGATCCGATACCGATGCATTACTGAGCGTTGATGCGTGCTGCTCGTGATCCCTGATCACTGGCGATCCGGCACCGCTACGACGTGGTGCCGGCCCGAGGATCACGCCGTCTCGACGAAGGGAATCCGGATGACGGAGAGCGCCCAGACCACCGAGAGTCGAAACGTTCCACCCGCGCGGCCGTACCCGTTCAGTGTGCCCGACCGCCTCGTCGTCGACCCGACCTACGGCGAGCTGCGCGAGACCGAGCCGATGATCCGGGTGCAGCTCCCCTACGGTGAGGAGGCGTGGCTCGCCACCCGCTACGAGGACGTCCGTACGGTCCTCGGCGACGTACGGTTCGGTCGCGCCCCGGCCGTCCAGCGCGACGAGCCCCGGCTCACCCCGCGCCAGCAGTACAGCGGCATGCTGACAATGGACCCGCCCGATCACACTCGGCTGCGCCGGCTGGTGGCGAAGGCGTTCACGGCCCGTCGCGTCGAGGCGCTGCGACCCCGAACCCAGGAGATCGCCGACGCGCTGGTCGACGACATGGTCCGGCTCGGTCCTCCGGCCGACCTGGTGGAGCACGTCGCCACACCGCTGCCGATCCAGGTGATCTGCGAACTGCTCGGGGTTCCGTACGCCGACCGTGACCGCTTCCACGTCTGGTCGGAGGCGATCGTCTCGACCACCTCGCTGCCGCTGGAAACGATCCAGGAGTACCTGAACAACCTCTGGGGCTACATCGGTGCTCTGGTCGCCGAGCGCCGCCGCGATCCGGGGATCGACGACCTGCTCGGCGCGTTGGTGCGGGCCCGCGACGAGAACCAGGATCGGCTCAGCGAGACCGAGCTGGTGGAGTTGGCCGGCGGGCTGCTCGCGGCCGGCCACGAAACCACTGTCACCCAGATCCCCAACTTCATCTACGTCCTGCTGCACAATCCGGACCAGCTCGCTCGGCTGCGGGCCGATCCGTCGCTGGTGCCGGCCGCGGTCGAGGAGCTGCTGCGGTACGTGCCGCTCGGCGTCGGCTCTTCCTTCGCCAGGTACGCCAAGGAGGACGTCGAGGTCGGCGGGGTGCTGGTCCGGGCAGGTGAACCGGTGCTCGGCTCACTGTCGTCGGCGAATCGGGACGGCACGGTCTTCGCCGACCCGGACCGGCTGGACTTCGACCGCGAGCAGAAGCCGCATCTGGGCTTCGGGCACGGCGTACACCACTGCGTCGGCGCGCAACTGGCCCGCATGGAGTTGCAGGTCGCCGTCACCACCATCGTCACTCGCCTGCCCGGGCTGCGGCTCGCCGTGCCCGAGGACGAGCTGGAGTGGAAGCGCGGCATGTTGGTGCGGGGTCTGCTCGGCATGCCGGTGGCCTGGTGAGTGCCGCCTGGCGGGTCGAGGTGGACGCGCGCCGTTGCATCGGCACGAGCATCTGCGCCGGTACCGCGCCCGAGCACTTCCGCCTGGTCGACGGCCTGTCCGCGCCGGTGGCCGACGTAGTCACTCCGGCCGAGGCCGTCATCGACGCCGCAGACTCGTGCCCGGTGGAAGCGATCACGGTCCGCGACGCCGCCGACGACCGGCTGATCGCGCCCGAGGAATGACCCGAGATCGAGCCCGCCCGTTAACGCCCGCGAGCTGAGCAGCCGCGGATTGTCGTGCCCGTGTGGTGCGGGTGCGGCTGGTGTGCGGTGGGGTGCACGCCGGGTCCGTGCGGGTGACAGCTATCGAGGCCCGAGCCCTGTCTTTCCGTCAATCAGCTCACGTACGACATCGAGGTGACCCGCATGGCGTGCGGTCTCCTCGATCATGTGAAGAACGATCCGCCGCAGGTCGGTGACCTCGTCGCCGAGGGGCGCACCCGGGTGACGCCCACGCGCAGGCGCAGACAGTGGTGTGGCGGCGAGGATGGCGTTGGACCGCTCGCACTGTGCGCGGTAGAAGGCGAAGACCACTGCTGGTGGTCGTGGGGTGTTCAGGGGCGTGTGGTCGTCGTCGGGCCAGGCCAGCGGCTGGGCGGAGCCGGTGGCGACCTCCTGGAACCAGTGCCGCTCCGCGTAGCCGAGGTGCTCCACGAGACCCAGCGGTGTCCATCCCGAGGGCAGCACGGCGGTTGTCAGAGCTGCGCGGTCGAGGCCGTCGACAATAGCGAGAACGCTTGCACGTTGCGCCTCCAGGAACATCGACAGTGCCGTCTTCTCAGCGTCTTCCACCCGCTCCACATCCCTTCCGGTAAGTGATGATCTCGGTCGGGACGCCTCGTCCGGACCCTTCCAACGAGTACGGCGCACGTCAGTCGCCACCTCCTGCCGCGAGGTGCCCGTCAGGCTGAGAGACCCAGCCAACGCCGTCGGCGGCGGGCAGGTCATCCTACGGTGAAGCCGCCGTGACTGATGGTCTCGTTGAGCCAGCCAAGCCAGGTCACCCACAGGTCGTCGCCCTCCAGCTCCGCACGCAGATGCGGCGACGAAGCCTGGTAGCGGTACAGCGCCTGCTCGATCTCCTGCGCACCTACCAGCCACGGGCCGTTACTCATCAGCTTGAACTCCGGGATACCGACCATGCCAGGGACCGTCTGGGCTGCGGCCGCGCGCTCTGCCTCGTTGTAGGCGTCCCGCCGACCCTGATCGGCGGACTGCCAGTCGTCCATGTCTTTGAACGGCCAGGCCGGAAAGGGCTGCGAGGTTGCCTGGTAGGTCATGCCCGTGCGGCGCATACCGTCACGGCAGAAGGCCATGCCGGCGATGTTCAGATGGAATTGAAAGGGAGCCATCAGCGACTCGTACTCGCTTCCGCCGCACGGTGGGGTGTGCGCGCACGGCTCCGCCAGATCGAGGCAGGCTTCGAAGCGGGAGCGCGCCGTAGCAGCAGGTTCGGGTAGGTCGACCCGCTCAAGGTGGTAACTCATGAGATCCTCCGCCGTCGGCACGACAGTCTGGCGCTCGACGTCGTGACATTCTGCCGGTCGTAGGCGGGCCGCACCCCGGGGGCGAGGCACGACCCGTCGTTGCTGTCTGCCCGCCTGGGGTGATCGTCGTTTCAGACGTGTGGTGTTCCGTCCGACCCGACGATCCCGTGACCGGAGGCGGCGGGTATGGCAAGCCACCGCTCGATGGCGGCAAAGTCGGGATCGGAGAGTCCCATCCGTGGGTCGACCCGGTGCAGCAGTGCCGGTCCGGGGTGGTTGGCGGCCACCCACGTCCGGTCAAAGTCGCTGATCTCGTCGTCGACCCACACGAAGGGCCGTCCAGCCGCCCAGGCGACAAGCGTCTCGGTCTTCCAATGCACGCCCCGCGTCGGTTGCACCTCATCCTCTTCCGACCAGGCGACGACAGGCAGTTCCGGTAGGCCGATTCGCGGTGCGACGTCCGCGTTCGCGTCAGCCATCCAGGTGGTGGCCCAGACCAGCTCACAGCCGAGCGCGCTGAGTCGCCTGCCGTGCATCGGATTGAGTCTCGACAGGAGAGGGTTGGACATCTCGTCCCACAGGTCGGCCGCGTCGGCCCTGGCGGCACGTCCTGCTGAATCCTGCGGCCGCTCGCCAATCGGGATGAGTGGTCCATCCACGTCGAGAAAGAGCAGGGGGCGTTCAGCGCCAGTGGTCACCGTCGCACGATAGCCATCACGGTCCGAATCGAGCCAGACGAGGCCAGGGCGTTCGCCGGGCAGGCCGGCGTCAGCCGACGGGCGCTCACCGAACGGCTGGCGAGCACGACGTGGTACGCCGTCAGCAGTGCTCGGAGCATCCACCCGCGCGGATCACCTGCTGACCGCCAGGCTGGCCCTCGGTCTTTTTCTGCGATCGGCAGTGCCCGATGCCACATCACCGCAGAACAGAACACTTCCGACCTATTAGAACGTAGCGACAGGACCGGCGGGGAAGGGCCGGGTAATAGCGAGACTTCGGCTAGTGATGGCGAAGCAATCACCCTGTAAGGTCATCGAGTCCCGTCGCCAGACCGATTTGCCTTTGACATGGGGAGGCTCAGCTATGGTCACATCTTCTGTGACCCCCACGACGGTGTCCGCCGAACGAGGGCTGGCACGCAAGACTCTGCGGACGAGTTCGCTTGTGACGTTCGGGGCGACCGCGTCGTCCCCAATGGCCGTTCTCGTCGGCGGTATCGTCGCCACCTATGCGGCAACCGGAAATACCAGCGTAGCCGCCAGTTTCTTGCTCCTGACCGTCGTGATGCTCCTCTGGGCGCCGGGATACATCGCCATCGCCAGGTACGTCCAACCCAGCGGGATCTTCTACACCGCCCTCGCCGCCGGACTGTCTCGGCTCGTCGGTGTCGCCGGAGCGCCGGTGGTGCTCCTTGCCTACAACACCATTCAAATCTCGCTGTACGGGCTGCTCGGTTCGGTGGTCAGCGGCTTGATCGGCGGGCCGTGGTGGATTTTCGCTCTCATCGCGTGGGCCATCGTGGCGGCATTCGGCCTGCAACGCACCGGCGTCAGCACCGCCATGTTCGGGACCATCCTGATCGTCGAGGTCGCGCTGCTGATCGTGTTCGTGCTGGTTGGTCTGGCCCACCCCGCCGGCGGCAACTTGACGTTCGAGGCGCTCAACCCGACGCAGTTGTTCAGCACCGGGGTGGTGGCCGGGCTCGCGGTGCTGCCACTCGGCTTCGCCGCGTTCTTCGGCACCGAAACCATCGCCGCGTACGGTGCGGAGGCGCGCTCACCCCGGGCGGTTTCCCGCAGCATCATCTACGTGATCGTCGGCCTGGGCCTGCTCTACGCCCTGTGCGCCTGGGCGATGGTGGCGACCGTGGGTGCCGACCGGGTCATCGACCTGGCCCGCGACCCGGCAGCGCCGCTGCCGTTCGAGGTCTTCTCGGACTCCCGCGCTGGCAGCGCCGGCGTGCTGTTGATGGCGCTTGGTGGTCTGCTGCTGATCAGCAGCGTCCTCGCGGCGATGATCAGCTTCCACAACAGCGTGGCGAGGTACCTGTTCACGCTCGGCAAGGACCGGCTGCTGCCCGCTCGCCTCGCCACGATCCGTGAGGGCGGGTCCGGCGCGCCCCAGGGCGGATCGATCGCCCAGTCGGTCACCGCTCTGATCGTCATTCTGCTCTTCGTGGTGAGCGGTGCCGAAGCGCTGACCATGTTCACCTGGCTGTCCAACATCGCCGCCGTCAGTCTGATGCTGTTGATGGCGATGAGCTCACTCGCCACTGTCCGCTTCTTCGCCCGCGGCGGTGGACGCAGCGAGTCGCTGTGGGCCCGGGCGATCGCCCCCACGCTCGGCGGGATCGCCATCGGGGTGATCCTCCTGGTCACACTGATCAACATCAGTGCCGCGCTTGGCACGCCACCTGGCTCTCATCGAGCGTGGCTGGTGCCCGGGACGGTCGGTGCGTTCGTCCTCATCGGGGTGTTGTGGGCGATCAGCCTGCGGGCCCGCCAGCCGGAGCTGCTCGATGGGTTCGGCGAACGCGAGACGAACCCCACCCGGCAGGTCGACGAGGATCTGGGCCACCTCACGCTCTGAACAGTACGTCACGACAGCAGGCAGGCGGGGCCGCGGAAGCGGCACCGCCTGCCTGCTGTCGTGACCCCTACGCCGTCGCGCCTCTGGCCTGAGCGAGCCGTTGCGCGCCTTGGTGGACGAGCGTCGCCAACTGCGCGATCCCGGCCCAGATCGGGGCGTCCCCCGGGTGGCTGTGCAGCGGCCGCCACGCCTCGTACGTCGGTGTCGTGGACTGGATCAACGGCCTCTCCCACGGGTCGGCCGGCCGGTCGACGACCATCCTCGTCTCTTCGGGGTCCATCAGCTGGATGTAGAACCGTCCTGGAATCCGGTCCTCGCCTTCCACCTTGCGCATCGTCTGCTCCCAGCTGCCCAGCGGACCGTCCAGGGAACTGACCGCGATGCCGATGAACGTCGACTCCGCGGTGACCCGGTCGTCGACCCGATTGCACATCTGCGGTGGCTGACGCGGATCCAGTCCGCCGTGGTCGAGGTAGTGCCGTGCCGTCTCGCCGAGGTCATAGAGCAGCCGGGGGAGGTACGACACGTCCTCGCCGGCCTTGTCCAGACGCGTCGCCGCGCCCACTTCGAAGACCGGCCGCTGCAACGTGGAGCCGACGACTGGTACCGCGTAGAGGAACGCGAAGCCGTAGGGGCACAACGGGTTGCGTCGACGCTGAGTCCACGCGTGGCGGCCGTGCATCGTGTTCATCAGGCCGACCCGACTCAGCGCGGAGGAGCGCAACGACGCCCAGATCCGTCGCGTTTCGGGATCGCTGATCGGAGGTGCGGGTGGCGACTCACGGGCAGCCGGCGGTGGATCAGGTGGTAGCGGTTGCTGCGCAGAGGGCCCGGCATGCCAGGAGGCCGGCTGGTACTGCTCGGCTGCCGGCACCTCGCTGGCGGGCGCTACCCAACCATGCCGTCCGTCCGGTGCCGGTGGGGGTGATGCGGTGTAGCCGCTCGGCTGCGGGTCCCAGTGCGCAGCCGTCCTTCCACTGCTCGCCGCTGCCCTCCAGTCCTCGGGGGTCCTCTCAAGAGGACCCAGGTGGGTCGCGGGCCTGTCGTACGCCACGGTGTGGTCCTCCCAAAAGACGTCGCCATAGCCTCTCATCGAACACACACCGCGATCAACCGCGCACCACGAGTCGGCTCGATCATTCGACGCAAGGGGCGGTTGCCTGGGCGTCGCGGTCATGGTCCACTCATCGCTTAATTGCCTATCAACGGAGTGCCCGTGACCATCCCCTACCATCGGCGATGCCGCCTGCTGGTGTGTGATGTCGTGGACGCCACTGTGGACGGCCAGCGATGACCGCTCCCACAAGCGTTCCCGACGGCTTGTCGCTCGCTGCTCAGATCGAGCAGTTGCGAGCCACCTTAGCGGCGCGCCGGACGATTGGCTTTCCGGCCGCCCTGGACATCGACTACGAACCGGTGACCCCGCTGTTCGGATTGTTGATCAACAATGTTGGCGACCCGGACACCGACCCCGACACCGGCCACACGAAGGCCTACGAGCGAGAGGTCATCGACTGGCACGCGAACCTCTTCGGCGCCCCCGCCGACGATCGGTGGGGATACCTGACCAGCGGTGGCACCGAGGCGAACCAGGCGGCGATCCTGCTCGCCCGCGACAGATTCGCGGGCGCGAATCCGGTGCTGTACTACAGCGAGGCCACTCACGACTGGATCCGCAAGACGGCAAGTGCGCTCGGCCTTCCCGAGGTCGTCATCCGCACCGACGCCCGGGGAGAGATCGACTATGACGATCTGCGGGGCGAGTTGGCGCGGCGAAGAGACCGGCCGGCAATCGTCGTGGCAAACGCGGGTACGACCGTGACGGAGGCGGTGGACGATCCCGCCCGAGTTCGCCGTGCCCTGTCTGACCTGGCAATCCGCAACTCGCACCTGCACGTCGACGGTGCGCTCGCCGGCGTTCCGTTGGCCCTGCTGCCGGACCGGCCGGTGGCCATCGATCTCGGCGCTGTGGTCGACTCCGTGGCAATTTCCTGCCACAAGTTCTATGGCACCACGATTCCGGGCGGCCTCGTGGTGACTCGCCGCTCGCTGCAACGGGCGGCCCGGCAGATTTCCTACACGGCCACGACCGACAGCACCATCAGCGGCTCCCGCTGCGGCCAACTCGCCGTCCAGATGTGGTACGCCCTGCGACTGCTCGGCGAGGCCGGGCACCGCGAGCGCGCCGAACGCGCCCGGGAGACGGCTCGCTTCGCCCACTCGCTGCTGGCCAGCGTCGGCTGGCCGGCTTGGCGCCACGTCCACGCGTTCACTGTCTACTTCACGACTCCGCCGCCGGCAATCGCCCGCCGCCACGGCCTCTCCAACGCCGACGGCGGCATCAGCCACCTGATCTGTATGCCAGGTGTCACCCGCCAACAGATCGAGGCGTTCGTGGCCGACATCGCCACCGTCAAGGGTGCAGAGCAGCCCATTCCCAGCCGTGGGGTTCGGCGACTCGTGCCCGTCGCGCAGCTACTCCTCAGCACCGACCGCACCTGATCGGCCGCCATCGCCCTACCGGTGCCGCCCGCCCTGGGTAGGGCGGGCGGAGGCGCACCGGATGACGCTCTCTGTTCTCGGCCGTGGGTCAGCGTGGCGGGACTGGGCACCGACACCGGTGGCGTCGACGCGGGCTGACTGGTTCGTCGCCGTGCCCCACGGGTGCCGGAACGGGTCAGGCGGAGAATGGACCGCGCACCGTGACACCTCCATCGACGACGACGCTCTGCCCGGTCACGTAGGACGAGAGCGGCGAGGCCAGATAGACGGCAGCCGCAGCGGCGTCGGCGGGAACGCCGAGCCGGCGCATCGGGATCTCGGGCACCTCGTCGCCGAGCTGCGCGGAGTTCGCCACCGCAGTGGCGATCGCGCCGCACGCCACCACGTTCATCCGGATCCCGTCGCCCGCGTACTCCGCCGCGACGGTCTTGGCGAGACTGAGCAGGCCGGCCTTGGCAGCACCGTAGCCGGCCTGCATGGGTGCGGCCATGACCCCGGTGACCGATCCGACGCTCACAATGGAACCACCCTGTCCCTGGGCCAGGAAGGCACGGACTGCCGCACGGGCCGCGCGGACCACATAACCGAGGTTCATCTCGTACGCGAGATCCCAGTCGTCGTCGCTCATCTCGTGCAGTCGTACCGCCGGCACAAACGCGAGCTGCCCGCCCACGACTGTCACAAGCGTGTCGAGCCGACCAAACTCGGCCACTGTTGCGTCGACGAACTCGGCTACAGCTGATTTGGACCGGACATCCCCGGCGAGCGCACGCGCGTGGGCACCTGACTGGACCAACTCATCGACGGCCTCGTGCGCCCGGCGTGAATCGATGTCTGCGACGGCGACAGCCGCACCGGCCGAGGCGAACGCACGCGAGATCTCCCGGCCGATTCCCTCGCCTCCGCCTCCGACAATCAGCGCGTTCATGCCGTCGAGAGGGCGTGCCCAGCTATTCATGATCGAACTCTTTCACACCGATGGGAGCTGCCGGGGGAGGGACCTGCCGCCGAGCGCACTCGCGGGCAGGGTCTCACCACCCGGGGTAGCCATCGACCGCCGGCGGGCCGACTGTGTCGCACATCGTTTGCGGCTGTCGGATCTCCCTGAGCCACTCGGCTACCGTCTCATCACCGGACCCGATGACGCCGAATCCTGCGCCCGCGTCAGCGCCCTTCTCGATGCCGTGCCCGGCGGCGAGCGGTGATCCTGATCCTGGGCATCCGCTCGCGCCGGCAGACGAATTCGCGTTGTCTGCCGCAGCGCTCGTGGGGGAAGATCGCGTTCATGACGTACTGGAAGGGCGCCCCGCGCCTCGCGAAGTGACCGGCCCGGCGCTGGTGTCGCCGCTTGACGACTGGGGATGGCTGGAAGCGGGCATCGCCTCGGGTGATGTTCTTGTCCCGTGCGGCGACGTACGGTCACGCATCTGGCATGGGGTCGAGGCCGACCGGGACGGGCCGACGACCCGTCGTCTGCTGACCTTCACGACCGACCACCGCCGGTCGGCCCGGCGGATCATCTTCGAGCTGTTGCGCGAGCTGTGCTTCCAGCGCCCTCGCTGGCCGTTGGTGGCCGCCGCCGCCGAGTCGGCAGTGAGCGACGTGGATCCGCAGGTGCGACAGTCCACAGCCGCGTTACTTGTGGGCACCGCGGAACCTGCTCGGGCCATGTCGGCGTTGGTCGCCGCGACGGATCCGGTCGTCCGGACCGCCCTCGTGGATGCCATGCCCTGGAAAAAGATCGCGCAGCGTCAAGCCATCCTGGAACGCCTGCGGTCGGATCACGTTCCGGCCGTCCGGCTACTGGCCAACATCGCCGGGTTCAGCAGCGCCGACCCGTCGGCCTGGCCAGCACATGACGCTGCGTGCCGCGCCGGGGCGGGTGACACCGATGCTTACCGGCCTCCTGCAGGACGACCTCGCCGATATCCGGTCGGCGGCACTGCACACGTTGGCGGCTTCACTTACCGCGTCCCGCCTGGCCGCCGACGGACTCGCGGCGATGTTCGGTGATCCTGAGCTCGGTGCGGTGGCCGCCATCGCCTTGGGCAGCGTCGGCGACCACCGGGCGGTGCCGCATCTGGTACGGCTGATGCTCGCCGACAGCGACGAACCGCGCCTGGCCGAGGCGTTCAAGGTGGTTGCCCGGGCCGGGGCTGATCCGCAGTCGTCGGTGGCCGCGGCCCGGCAGATCTTGGCCGCGCTCCCGGATTCGTGTGTACCGGTCCTGCCGATGCGGGTGCTTGCCGCGTTCGGTCCGGCCGCGGTTGCCGCGGTGCCGGAACTCATCGCCAGACTCAGGGGGCCGAGAACGACACCCCGAGCTGTGTGATCTATGTCCTGGGACGGATCGGGCCAGCCGCCGCAGCCGCGGCAGCGCTGCTGGGCCAGTACTCGACCCAGGGTGCGACGCTTGCCCTCCTCACAGTCACCGCCGACCGGGCGGTGGCCGACAACTATCTCGCCGGCCGGCCGGAACAACCTGGCCGAGATCTACTCGCGCTTGCGCTGCTGACCTGGCTGGTCGAGCACGGCGGGCTCACCGCCCGCCAGCACAGACAGCTGCGGCACCTGTTCCGGGCGCCCAGCTTCGGGCAGGTGAAGTCGGCCGGTGCACTGTGGTGCCAGGAGGGTCCCGCGGTAGCCGCTGAACTGCTTGCGGTCTTGCCGGAGTACCTCTCCGAGGACCTGTACGGGCGCGAGGCATTGCGGGTCTTCGCCGCGATGGGGCCGCACGCGCGGCCGATACTCGACCGGCTGGACCGGTTCGTGGCCGCCCGACATCGAGTCGGGATGAGTATCGGCGACCTCGACGCCGAGATGCGCGCGGACGAGACGCTGCACGCCGCTGCCATCGCCGCCCGACAGAAGATCGCTGAATGACCCGCGCCGCGCACGGGCCGAGGCAACCGCGGATCGGAGAGTAGCGGGCGGTGTCGATCCCGGCCATCCGCTGCCGCTGATGTCGCGCGGCCGTGCCGGTGTGGGTGAAAAATTCTCGGAGCAAAACGGTAACCGAATCGGCTGGCCATCGCGTCAGGTAGGCGAAGGATCGCCACGGCGGGCGGTCGGCCGAGGAGGTACCGGACATGGGCGACGTGCGGAGTCGTTTCAGGGACGATATGGCCCGATACCCCGCCCCACCGATGGGTGATCTGGTCCAGCAGTCAGTGGTGCAGGGCCGCCGGCTGCGCCGCCAGCGCCGACTGGTGCAGCTCGGCGCGGGCGGATCGGCGTTGACTGTGCTGCTGGTGATCGGCTTGGCCGCCGGGCCGCTGCGCGTCGGTGCGGGTGACGCCGGTCAGCCTGGCGGGCCGAACGTCGGTGTGCCGGGTGGGCCGGTCGACCCGGCCGCGCCGTCGCGGGCCGGGGCCGCAGCTAATCCCGCCCCGGGCGGGTCTCTGACCGGCACCGACGAGCAGCGCAACGGAGCGATCCAGCCGCCCGTCTCGCCGACTCCGTCGACGACGGTGATCGACACCGTGCGGATCGGGGCGGGGCCGGATGGTGATCTGCTGACCACCACCCCGCAGGGCGCGCTGGAGCTGTTGGTCCGGCTGCTGCCGAAGGGAAAGACAAGCGGTTATGCGAGCCTGCCGAGTAGCGGGGCAGGCCCCGGCATGCCGTACGTCCAGCTCTACCTGGATCGTGGCAACGGGCCGGGCATGCTGCGACTCTCCATCTACCAGGACAGACTCGGCGGCGACCCGCCCCCGGGAACGGTCGAGCTGACCGAGCTGCCTGACAACTGCGTACAGAACAAGATGGTCACTGTGCACCACCGGGGTGGCCTCCAGGTCGACCTGATGATCGCCACCTGTCTGGCCTGGGAGGGCATGGGAAACACGCCGGCGTTGCCCGCCCTGTCCGTGCAGGAGGCGATCGGGGTCGCCGCCAACCCGATCTGGGGGACGAAGCTGCCGGCCGAGTACGTGCACTCCGGTGCCAAGAGCTTCGCGGCGCTGGCCCGGTCGAATGGCTGACGAAGACTTCGTGGAATTCGCGCAGGCGGTTGCGGGCCGCCTGCGCGAAGCCGCGTTCCTGATGTGTCGCGACTGGCATCTCGCCCAGGACCTCACCCAGACGACGCTGGCCAAGGTGTACGCGAACTGGCGGCGGGTCCAGCGCGCCGACGATCCGCACGCCTACGCCCGCAAGATTCTGCTCCGCTCCATGATCGATCAGCAGCGGCGTCGCTCCAGCCGCGAGTTGGCGATGTCGGCGCCGCCGGACCGGGGCGAGGAACATCCGAGCGAGCTGCGCATGACGCTGCTCGACGCGGTCGCCACCCTGCCGTTACGGGATCGGGCGATCATCGTCCTGCGCTACTGGGACGACCTGAGTGTGGAAAAGACCGCCGAGGTGGTGGGCGTCTCCATCGCCGTCGTCAAAAGCCAGAGCATGCGCTCCCTCAACCGGCTCCGCGACTTGCTCGACGAGACGCGCGCCGAACTGTTCGCCGAGGAGCGCCACTGACGGGTCCGGTTGCGGCGCGACCTGCGGTGGCACATTTCTGGGTTGGGGAGGTTCCGTGTCGGTATCGAGCAGCAGGACGCGCCAACGTCCGCTTCGCGGCGGCGGACGACGCCCCGTCGCCTGGGTGGTGCTGGGGGTCCTGTCGATGTTTGTGGTGCTGGCCGCCGGCTGCTATCGGCGGGAGGCCGACGTCGAACCCGACGAGCGACACAGCGCAGACGCGGAGCGGGGCGGGGCGGACATGCTGCTGACGGCGGACGATCTGGGCGCGGACTGGCGGGAGGACACTCGCACCGGTCCACCGCCGTGGCCGTGGGAGCAGGACAGCTGCCCCGACTACCGGAGCAGCGACTATCCGGCGAAGGCGCATCGGCGTACTGCGGTGGAGCGCTACTACCGGCCGGCTGGCGGCTCACCACCGGTACACCACGTCGTGGAGACGTACGAGCCTGGCTGGGCGCAGCGGAGTGTCGACGACGTTCGCCAGGTCCTACTGCGGTGCGCGAGCTACCTGGTCCATGGATCGCAGGTCTCCTTCCACATAGTCGATTCGCACTACCTGGGGGGCCTCGGCATGCTCATTCGGGGCCGCATCGAGCGTGCCGACATCTCGAGTGCCGTCACGTACTTCGTCATGCTGAGACGGGGCGAGACGGTCTCGACGGTCAGCCTGCCCGACTCGGGCAGCCAGGCCGCCGTCGACTCCGTCGCGGCGAAGGCGGTGGCCCGTCTTGGCTGAGCGGAAGGGTCGGCAGCTGCCACGCCGTTGGGTCGTCTCGGCGGTCACCATGTCGCTCGCTGGCGTCGCGACGGCCGCCTTCGGCGCCACGCGCGGGCACAGCGGCGACGGAGCCGGCCCATCGCCCGCGACATCCCCTGCCAGCCCGATTCCCACGACGCCAGCCGTCGACCGGATCGACCAGGCGAGCACCCGCATCAGGGCCTACCTGCGGCGGTACGACGGCCGGGTGGCGGTCGCCGCACTGGATCGACAGGGTGCGGCTGAGGTGACCGTCGGTACCAGACGGTTCGAGACGGCCAGCATCGTCAAGGTCAACATCCTCGCGGCCCTGCTGCTGCGCCAGAGGCCGCCGGGCAGGGCTCTGGCAGCGGACACCAGGCGGTTGGCCGAAGCCATGATCGTGTCCAGTGACAACGCCGCGGCGGAGGCCCTGTGGGACAGGATCGACGGCGCAGGTGGCCTCATCGCCGCGAACCGCACGCTCGGTCTGCGGGAGACCAAGCCCAGCCCGCACTGGGGACGCACCACTACCACCGCCGCTGACCAGCTCCGTCTGCTGACCGCGCTGACGTCGCCGACAGGGCCGCTGACCCCAACGGACCGTACCTTCGTCATGGGTCTCATGAAGAAGGTGATTCCCGAGCAACGCTGGGGAATCACCGCCGCGCGAGGGTCGGGGAATCCCTCCGCCTATGTCAAGAACGGCTGGGACACCGCCGATGCCGACGGCGGTCGCTGGCTCGTCAACAGCATCGGGCGGATCGTCGAGCCCCGGCACGACTGGCTGGTCGCCGTGCTCTCCGATCACCACGTGAGCCAGCAGGAGGGCGTCCGCGTCGTCGAGAAGGTCGCCACGTACGTGCTCAAGGAGTTGCGCGCCGCCACTGCGGGTGACGGTCCTGCCCCGGGGTAGGACATCACGTGCGGGACCAGCACTCGGTTTGCCCTGCGGGCGCGGGCCGGTGGCTCTCGACGGGGAGAGACGACCGCCGCGTGCAGTGCCCAGCCGTCGGCGGCAGGCAACGCTCATTGCGTTTGCAAGATCACACTGTGTGTCCCATTATCGAATCGCGACGTCGAGGGGGCCACCATGCAGCCGGGGCAGTGGGATCCACAGCAGCCGCAAATCTTCGATCCGATGATTCCTGTCAATGAACGGCCGCTTCACCTACGGCACCCACCCGGAGTCGACCCGGCCACCGGCGCCCCGATCGCCTGGATTTACGAGCAACAGGCGCAGCAGCAGCAGCCGGTGCGGCCGCAGCAGCCCCAACGCGGCGCGGTCTACCGGGCGGATTACGTAGCGCCCAAACAACCCGCGCCAGCCGCTTCCCCACCAGAGCGGGCCGACACCCCGCCGCCACGATCCGCCTACCAGCCGACGTGGCGGGATCACCGGGCGCTGCACTGGCGCAGGTGGTCCGGCGTCTACATCTGGTTCGGCAGCCTGGTGATATTCGGTTTGGTCTTTCTGTTCATGTACCTGGAGAGCACCGATTAACAACCGCTGACGAACCTGCCGGGCGGCGCTCGCGAGGCGGGCGACGTTGCGACCCGCAGCATCACTCATGTCGCCGATCCGTCGGCCGCACGGCGCAAGCGGTTTCCTCGGCGCGCGACGCCGCCATAGAGATGGACGCGATTGTCGACAACGTGCTCCGGCTCGCCGCCCGGAAACCGGTCGGCTGCGGCACTGCCGTTACTGACATGAACCAACCAGTCCTCGTAGTACCAGCTCGGGTCGCATGCGCAATCGGTGAACCGGAACCGGAAATTGGCTCGGTACCTGCCGACCTGCCCGTGCGCGAGAGTGAACAGACGGGTCGACACCCTCGACCGGGGAAACGCGGCCCTGCCCGGCAGGCGCGCGACGGTGACCGCCGAGCCCTCGAAGGTGAGCCGAAGAGTCAGGTCGAGGGCGATGCTCACGCCACCGGTCAGTATTTCGCTGCGACGCGAGTAGCTGGCCGCCTCGTCAGCCAGCACGTCATGGACCACGACATCGCCGGTTGGCAGCGGCGCGGGAAGCATCACCGGGCGGTCGAACCCCCGACGGGCGTTGGCCTCCGGAGCGCCGCGTGAAGCCCCGCTCCATCGCACCCGCACCCGCTGGATGACAATCACGCCCCAGACCATGGCTCACGGCGACAGGTTTCGCCAGCCGATATCCGCTCAGGCCGCGTCGAGCGTGCCGCCGGAGTTCTCCCACCACTGCCACCCGTCGCGGAGCCGAGGGCCGGGCCCGCAGCCGCGCGACGTGGATGACTCCTCCTACCGAGTTGGCCGGACCGGCTCCCACTCCACTTCCTGCCAGGCGCGTCGCAGCAGCCTGGTGAACTCCTGGTCTCCGGGGAAGGTTGTCGCGTCCACCGCGGCGATCGGCTGGGCCGCGCAGCGCGAATTGGTGGCGACGGCCGAGGTCATCTCGCTGAGAGATTCGCGTGTCGTCTTCCGGGTTACCTCTGGGACGCCGAGCCGCCGCAGGCCGAGTCGAAGCAACTGCATGGTGATGCCCGCCAGGCGCGGACCCTCGGTCCAGACGACCTGCGTACCGTCCCAGCAGGCGATGTTCCATACCGAGCCCTCGAGGAGGTCGCCGTCCCGACCGACGAACAAGACATCGTCGAATCCCGCCTGGCGGGCTTGACGACGATGGAAGGTCAGGCCCAGCGTGGCCAGGTGTTTGAGCTGCGCAAGCTCTCGCTCGTACTGAACAGTTCGGACTCGCAGCGGTGGACCTGCAGCACCGTCGACCGGTTCGTCGACGGACACCATGATGTCGGTGTGCGGCCATCGGGTGGGGTTCGGAAGGACGGTGACCTGGACGGACGCGTCGTCCCGGTCGCGCAGCGCGCGGTCGACGAACGTTCTGATCTGGTCGTCGGACGCGGGAACGGCCTCGGGAAACAGCACGGCCGAGGCCTCGCGCAGCCGGCGGAGATGGAGGGAGAGCCCCGGCACGGCCGCACCGCGTACCTGCATGGAGGTGAAGTGGCCGTAGTTCCACACGGCTGCCCGATGCACGTCTTCGACTGTCGCCGGCTCGCCGTTGATCTCCACGTGTGTCACCGCGTCATGGTGTCACCCGGCGCGGAGCCCGACGCGGATGCGGTGCGCGCGGCAGGTCCGCCGGCGGGGCGTGCTCTCGCCGACGGACCTCACCGTGGGCCTACGGTTTGCGGGCGAGGAGCCCGACGAAGGTGTGATAGGTGTCGGTCTGCTTCGGGGCGGGCGTACCCGGCTCTGGGCGCCACTCGGCGAGCGGCACCAGCCCCGGTTCCAGCACCGTCAGCCCATCGGCGAACGACAGAATCTCCTCGTCGGTGCGCCAACGGCCGGTGCCCAGCGACTCGTTGAAGATCCGCTCGACCTCGCGGGCCTTGCGGGAGCCCTCCGGGTCCCGCTCGGCCGGGTCACGGAAGTGCGAGATTGCCACGTAGCTGCCGGACGGCAGCGCGTCGATCAACGCCGCCGCCACCGCTCGCGGATCCTCGTCGTCACCGAGGTGGTGCAGGATCGCGAAGAGCAGCAGCCCGATCGGTCGATCGAAGTCGAGGAACCGACGTACGTCCGGATGGTCGAGGATCTCCTGCGGTGCCCGGATATCCGCCTGGATCACCGTCGCGGTGCCCTCCGCGGCGAGCAGGGCACGCCCGTGGGTCAGCACGATCGGATCATTGTCCACGTAGACCACCTGGGCCTTGGGATTGTGCTCGGTGGCGACCTCGTGCACGTTGCCCTGGGTGGGCAGCCCCGATCCGATGTCGAGAAACTGGTCGATGCCCGCCTCGGCGACCAGGAAGCGAATCACCCGGCGCAGGAAGGCCCGGTTCGCCTGGCCGGCCGCCGGCCCGTCCGGGGTGATTCGCAGGGCGTGCTCGGCGACCTGCCGGTCGGCCTCGAAGTTGTCCTTGCCGCCCAGGAAGAAGTCATAGACCCGGGCCACGCTGGGAATGCTCGGGTCGATGCCGGGGGGTGCCGCCTTGTCGGGGGTCACAGGCGTCTCCATTCGAAGGGGATGGGCGCAGGCCGGGGTGTGCGGGCGGTGCCGGGTAGCGGCGAGTGTAGCGATCGGGAGAGGTGAATTCCGCCCCGGCTGGTATCGCTCCCAGTGAACCGTCTTTCACCCGCGTGAGCCAGAGTCACCTGTCTGGTGACCGTCCCGGCGGCGACGGCGCGGTTCACGACAGCCCGTCCCTGACGATGCCAGTGACGACGAGGAGGACAGCGGCGGCGAGCAGTGCGAAACCCATGATCCGGCCGAGCCGCTTCGATTCGGCGTTGTTGGCCGCCCGATAGACGCGCACGCCACTCACCGCCGCCACGCCGAGGGGTGCCCCGACGAGGAGGAAACCGAGGAACGACAACGGGTCGAAGATCCCGTGTTCGTCACCGACGATGGCCAGTTGGTAGCCGACGTTGCCCAGGGCGAGAAGGCAGAAGAGGAACAGCACCACCGACACGAGCCCCACGCTCTTGCGAAAGTCATGCCACTGATCCAGCTTCTCCGGAATCGACGTCACCCGGTTCGTCTGCGCACCGTCGCCCACGCCTGCACGATGCCACAGGCGGCCCACCGACTGGGCCACCCGGACCTCGGCCACGACCGCGAGGTCCGGCACTCCGCGCCTGGCGTGGTGCCGGCGGCGTTGCCCGCCCCACGACCAGATGATGCTGCGGGGTCAACAGGTGCGCGGCTGCCAGGTCACCTTCGTCACGTACATGGGCACATACAGGTCCCCTCCGCCGGGGCGGGCGCACAGCGCACCGGTCAGCTTCTGCCCGAGGTACGTGTAGGACCAGGTGATCTCGGCGTTCGGTGTCGCCTCCGATGGCCGCCATGTCCGACGAGGCCACATCCGCCGTCGGCGTCGAAGGATCCCGGTCATTCCCGGACCTCGTGGCGCCGACGCCTGTAATCGGAGAGCTCCGGCGGGACAACTCAAACCGGGGGTGTCGGCGGGCGCCTCTAGGATGACGGCGAATCTGCCCGATGGAATGCCGCTTCGAATAGAGGTAGTGGAGTGAATCCCGATTTGCGGGAGCTCATCACCGAGCTACGTACCGATCTGGAGGCCGACCAGCCCGCGACGTTGTACTGGGCGCAGATCCACGAGGGTGCTCCGGCCGAGAAGATTCCGGCCGAGTTGCCCCAGTCGGTCCGGGAGTTGCTGGAAACCGCCGACGGCATCCATGCCGGCTCGTTCGACCTTTTCGATGCCAAGGAAATCGACAATCACCAATACTGTCTCGACCACATGCCCGAGTTCACCGGCGTCGCTGACGAACCCCACAAGTGGCTGGTCTTCGGCCAGCTGTCCGACGAGCCGCTGCTGATCCGACGCGACACCGGGTCGGTGTGGTACTTCCCCGCGGAGACCACCGACGAGTGGTTCGCCCGCGAGTTCTTCCTTGAGGTCACCCTGGACCTCGACTCGTTCCTCGCCTACTACGTCTTCGGCGCCGGTTATGGCGAGATCGGCTCCGACAAGGACGGATGGTGGAACTTCCTCGTCGAGCAGGGTCTGACCGTGCCCGGCGACGATGAGGCGGAGGAGGAGGCCGACGGCTGACCGGTAGACCGCCGCGATGGTCCCCACGTTCTTGACCTCCACCCAGCATTGGCGGAGCTGAGCCGCGCGCCCCTCAGCCACCGCCTGCAACGAATGCACCACGGCAGCCCCCGCTCAGGTCAACCATCGACAAGCGCGGAGAACTGTTCGCCGCGGTTGAGTCGGTCGACGAGGTCGAGCACGGCCTGGTGCCCGCCGCGTGCGTCGACCCACCGGTACACCCGGCAGGCGGCTCTGGCGTACACCTGCTCATCCGAACCGGCAGCGCGTAGCCATTCGGGCAGTGTCCGTGGCAGCGCCTCCGATGAGGCGATGCGGCAGCGGTCCGGAGCGTCGGCAGGCAGCAGGTACCGCCCGTCGTCGGAGACCAGCACGGCAAGCCCCTCGTCGAACCACTGGGGAATCTGGTCACGTCGGGAACCGAGGCGCACATGAAGCTCCACATGCGAGAACTCGTGTGCGGTGATCACCGGGTCGATGCCCCGGGGTGACAGCATCACCGCCCGGTTGAGCACGGCCACTCCCCGTTCGCCACCTCCGCCGATCCGCTCGTAGCAGCCGGGCGTGAAGCACGCGAGCACTGTCGGCGCACTCTTGCGGCCCGGGTAGAAGGCGTCGACCCGCTGATTGGCATCGCCGTACGCCGCGATGAGCCGCTGCTGGTCAGCGTCCGACGACCCGCGCTCGGCATAGAGCCCGTCGCGCACCGGCGCCAAGCCGTAGCAACGGGGGCAGGTGGTCGCGGCAACCGACGGGTACGCTGCACCCACCGTCGCACCCACCGCCAGCAACAGGGCGGCCAGCCCTGCCGCCACCCACCGCCAGCGTCGTCGTCCACGAATACGCACGCCCCACTGTGGCAGGTCCCGGCGGGCCGTGTCGCCGCACCCAGCGGGCCGACCGGGGAAGGTGAACGTCGTGGACGCCCACGGCCCGGCGGATATTCGCCCTGGTCAGCGCAGCCCGGCACACCATTCTTCGCGGTGGACGTCGAGGTAGTCGGCGGTCGCCAGCCAGTAGGGACCGTCCTCGGTCCAGATCCTGGCCCAGGGCTGGCGCTGTTGCCGGGCGCCCGCCCGCAGCAGGTCGTACATTGCTCTGGCGCGACGCCCCAACATGGCGGCCAGCGCCGGACGGGAGGCCTCATCGAGACCGTAGCCGTCAACGAACGCCCGCAGCCGTGCCACGGACTGCGGCACCAGCCGGTCCGCGCGGAGGCCGGCCATGCTCTGGGCGGCGTACGCGAGGTCCCACAGTCGCGAGCCCGGCGCGGCCCCGTCCCAGTCGATCAGCACCCAGCCCTGAGCTGACCTGACCAGGTTCCAGGGCGCCACGTCGTTGTGGCAGATCATCTCGTTCCGGTCGGGCGGGATGACCTGGTTCCAGGTGGCGCCGGCCGGCGGTACGAAGCTGGCCAGCGCCGCATGCAGCCGCGCCAGCATCTGGCCAATCGAGCGCAGTTCCACCATGGAGTACGTGCCGGACTCCGCACCCATCTCGCCGGGCACGTATTCGAGCACCTGCCTGCCCCGCTCGTCCCGGCCCAGCGGACGAGGGCACGAAGTGAATCCCACTGCATGCAGATGCCCGAGCAGCAGATCGACTGTCTCCGTCCAGGGTCCGACCGGCCGACGAACAGTGTCGCCGACCCGTACGACCCCGGTGGTGACGTTGCCTTTCAACACTTCTTCGCGGTTGCTCACCCCGAGATCTTGCCCCGAGACGTCCGGCGGGGCTGTTCGCAGGGCCGCGCTGGTAATCTGCGCGTGGAATCGGGATGTGCACGCGTCCGGTGGCTGGGTAGGCGCGTCTCTTCGTCATGCGAGGAGAACGCCGTGTCGTACCGAGATCTTGCCCGCGCTACCCGCTTCGCCGTCTTTCCCATCGGGTTCGTCGCGCGGCTGCCGTACGCGATGACACCCCTGGCCACGCTGCTGCTGTTGCAGCAGAGCACGGGCAGCTACGCCTTCGCCGGGGCGGCCGCCGCGGCGCAGAGCCTCGCCATCGGCGCGGGTGGCATCGTCGTCGGACGGCTCGCGGATCGCACCAGCATCCGTCGGCTTGGCCTGTTCATGGCCATCGCGAACGCCATCGCCCTGACCGGTCTCCTGGCCGCCACCCTCGCTGACCGTCACGTGCTCTTCGCTGCGGCTGTCCTCGTCGGCGCGACCCAACCGCAGGTAGGTCCCCTGATCCGCGTTCACTGGTCCTATCTGGCGAGGTCGCGGCCTGCGCGGCCAGGTCTGGTCACCACCGCGCTGGCGTACGAGGCCGCTGCGGACGAAGCGAGTTTCATCGCCGGGCCCGCCGTCGTCGGGACTGTTGCTGCGGCCTCGGCGCCGGTCCCGGCCGGTGCGCCACTGACTGCCTGCATCGTGCTCCTCCTCGCCGCTGCGGTGCCCCTGGCGATGCTGTACGAAACCGCGCCCGAACCGACGCCGGCGCGGACGTCGACAGCGCCACTGCCCAGAGCCGGGGTGGCCGCGTTGTGTGCCGCCATGGCGATCATGGGCGCCGTCTTCGGCAGCGTTCAGGTAGGTGTGACGGCGTACGCCACCGCAGCGGACAACCCCGCCGCCGGCGGGATGCTGTACGCCGCACTCGGCGTCGGTAGCGCCGTGGCCGGCATCGGCTACGCCTGGCTCCCACCGCGGGTGCCCTTGCGGACCCGCTATCGGCTCTCCGCTCTCGGGCTGCTCATCGCCATGATCCTGCTGCCCGCCGGGGGCGGGCCGCTGCCACTCGTGGTGGTCGTCCTGGTGGCGGGGTTCGCTGTCGCGCCACACCTGATCAGCATCTACGCCCTCACCGAGCGACTGGCGCCCACCCGAATCGCGACAACGATGACCATCGTCTGCGCCGCCGGGCCCATCGGCACGGCCGTTGGTCAGTCACTCGCCGGCATGCTCGTGGAGCAGTTCGGACACCGCGCCCCGTTCCTGCTGCCACCCGTACTCGCGGTGGCTGCCCTCGGCCTGACGCGAACGAAGTGGATCATCTCGACAGAGCGGAACTCGGCCCCCGTCGCCGACGTCGAGCTACCTACCGAACAGGCCGCGAGCAGAGGGTGAGACGCAGGTGACCTGGCCGCGGCGCGCTGGCCTGGGACATGCTGAGCTTGACCGGGCTCGGTCTGTTGTTCGGGCTCGTGGGGAGCGGCGAGGGGACGGCCGGTGCCGTGCTGGGCCTCGGCGCTGGGTTCCTCACAGTTCCGTAGGCGCCCCGGGCCGGGTCTGCTGCCAGGGATCGCCGGTCGCGCCGGCGGCGAGGTGTTCTTCGTAGCTTGCCACCTTGTCGTTGACGAGGTCGAGGCAGTCGCTCAGCTGCGCGAGCTGCGCGGTGATGCGGCGCTGGTGTTCGCGGAGCAGCTGAAGCCGTTCGGCCTCGTTGCCGCTGCCCTCGCGGACGAGTCGGGCCAGCTGGCTGATCGTGGTGAGGGGCATCCCGGAGGCCCGGAACTTCACGCAGTTCGTCAACCATTCGACGTCCCAGGCGCTGTAGACCCGCCGGCCCGATCCGTCGCGCCGCACCTCGCTGGCCAACAGGCCCCTACGCTCGTAGAGCCGCAGGGCGTGCACGCTCAGCCCGGTGCGCTGCGCCACCTGCCCGATGCTCAGGTCTCCGTCCGACACAGTGCCGACCGTAGCCCGTAGCCCGTAGCCCGTGGCCCGTGGCCCGTAGCCCGTGGCCGTGGCCCGTGGCCGTTGACCTAGACCGCGGTCCAGCACCTAGCGTCGGGCGACATGACCAGCGACCCGACCCGCGCCGTGTTCGGCGCCCACAGCACCACCGGCGACGTCCTCGCCGGAGTCGACCTCACCGGCAGGACCGCAGTCGTCACGGGCGGCTACTCCGGCCTCGGCCTTGCCACCACCCGGGCGCTCGCCCGGGCCGGGGCTCGGGTCGTCGTCCCCGCTCGGCGGCCGGAAACGGCTCAGCGGGCGCTCGCCGACGTGGCCGGGGTCGAGGTCGACCAGGTCGACCTCGCCGACCTCGCCTCCGTCCAGGCGTTCGCCGAACGGTTCCTCCGCTGTCATTCCGTCCTCGACATCCTGGTCGCCGGCGCCGGGGTGATGGCCTGCCCGGAGACCCGGGTAGGCCCCGGCTGGGAGGCGCAGTTCGCGATCAACCACCTTGGCCACCACGCGCTGACGAACCTGCTGTGGCCGGCGCTCACCGCCGCCGGAAATGCTCGGGTCGTCTCGGTCGCCTCCGGGCGCGACCCCTCGTGGCGGATCCGCTGGGACGACGTGCACTTCGAGCGCGGCTACGACAAATGGGCGGCCTACGCCCAGTCCAAGCTCGCGAACATCCTGTTCGCCCGCCACCTCGACCTGCTCGGCAGGCCGCACCGGGTGCGCGCCTTCTCCGTCAATCCGGGCTACATCCAAACCCCGTTGCAACGACACCTCGCGGTCGAGGAGATGGTCGCCGCCGGCTGGATCGACGCCGACGGAACTCCGGCGCCGGGCCTGTTCAAGACCGTCGAGCAGGGCGCGGCGACCCAGGTCTGGGCCGCCACCTCGCGTGACCTCGACGGGTACGGCGGCGACTACTGCGCGGACTGCCAGGTCACCGACGGCAGCCCGGGGGACAGCGGTGCGGCGGCCCGGCTCTGGGCACTCTCGGCCGACCTGACCGGCCTCGACCTCATCGACCGGACCTGACCGGCAGCGCGGCCTCCGGGCAACGCCAGCTTCGCGTGTGCGTGGTCGGATCACCGCCGCCGCACCCGCGGTGGCCCGTCCCGAGCTGACTCCGCGTGGTCACTGTGGATGCCCGTTCGACGGAGACCACGCTGGCGGATCATCGCGGTAGCGCCGGCCGTTGACGGGAATCTATCCACGCATGTCCATGCCAGCCTTACTTTCACGAACGTCGATGTCCCGGCCCTGGCTCGATGGGGAGCGTCGGTGCGCCGCGGACTGTTGTGGGAGGAGACTTCATGCGCGGACGCAGATGGGCGACAGTGGTGGCGGCGGTGGCACTCGCACTGGGTGGGCTGGTCGGGATCGGCGCCACGCCGGCTGCGGCGGACCCGCAGGGCGGCACGTTGCGCGGGGTCTACTACGACGGCCAGTTCTGCAACAGCTACGGCAGTGAGGGCGCCCGGACCGGGCAGTGGAGCTGGTACTACTGCGAGTACCGCCAGTACGGCCCCAGCGCCCCCGGCTTCTACTTCCTCTGGACCTTCACCTACTAGCGCCTGACCGGGCCGCGAGCGCCCGGTTCGCGTACACGTGCTGCCTGAGCGCGGACCTGGTCGTGGTTGGCCGGGTCCGCGACGTGCGTCCGCACTGTCCGCGCCGCCCCGCCGAGCGGCACCAGATGCGCGACACCGCTCGGTCGGACCCGGACCGCTGAGCCGGCAGGGATATTTTTGCGGGGCGCGCATATTTGCGTCGGACGCAAGTAGTGCTAGCGTGGTGGCATGACAGGGCTGCGGGAGCGCAAGAAGGCCGAGACGCGGGCGGCGCTCGGCTGGGCCGCGATCCACCTCACCGCGGAGCACGGCTACGACAACGTCCGCGTGGAGGACATCGCCGCGGCGGCCGGGGTGTCCCCGCGCACCTTCAACAACTACTTCTCCAGCAAGGCAGAGGCGATCGCCTCCCGCCATCTCGACCGCAGTCTGCGCACCGCCGCCGCGCTGCGCGAACGTCCCGTCGGCGAGCCGCTCTGGGCCGCGCTCACCCAGGCCGCGCTCGAGCAGTTCACCCGGGGCCCCGAGGTCGAGGCGATGCCATCGCCCGCGCACGCCCAGTGGGTGGCCGGCGTCCGCACCATGCTCGCTGAGCCCGCACTGCAGGGCGAGCGACTGCGCGCCGTCGCGATCGCCGAGGCCGAGTTGGCCGCGGCGGTCGCCGAGCGCACCGGCACCGACCTCGCCACCGACATGTACCCGAGGCTCGTCGCGGCCGCCGCCAGCGCCGCAGTCGCCGTCGCCATGCAGCACTACCTCGACAGCCCCGACCCGCCCACCCCGATCGAGCGCCTCATCACCGACGCCTTCACCCAGCTCGCCGCCGGCCTTCCGGCACCGCCTCGCTGACGCTCCGCCTCAGCTCCCGCACCGCCTGATCCACTTCCTCAGCCGCGTACCCCGCGGCGGGCCGGCCGTGTGCCGCGCCTGCCGTGGCGATGACGCACGCCCCGAAAGGATCACGATCGTGATCGATGTCATCATCGTCGGAGCCGGTCCCAACGGCCTCATGCTCGCCTGCGAACTCGCCCTCGCCGGCGTCCGCCCCGTCGTCCTCGAACGTCACGTCACGCCCACCGGCGAGCCCCGCGCCAACGGCCTCGTCGGCCAGGTCGTCCGCCTCCTCGACCGGCGCGGCCTCTACGAGCGGCTCAGCGGCGAGAGCACCCCGCCGACCCCTCAACCAGCATTCACCTTCGGCGCGTTCCCGCTTGACCTCACGATGCTCGCGGAGAACCCGCACTACGTGCTCGGCGTGCCGCAAGCCCAGCTCGAAGCCGCCCTCGCCGACCGGGCCGTCGAACTCGGCGTCGACCTGCGCCGCGGCCACGAGGTCGTCGACCTGCGCCAACGCCCCGACGCGGTCGAGGTCGGCCTTGCCGACGGTACGCGGCTCAGCTGTCGCTTCCTCGTCGGCGCCGACGGCGGACGCAGCGTGGTGCGCCGCCTCGCCGGTATCGACTTCCCCGGCGTCACGAACGACCGGTCGGTGTCCCGCACCGCCACCGTGACCGTCCCCGCGTCATTCCTCGATCCCGAGACCGGCGGTCTGCGCGTCCCCGGCTACGGCGTCGTCCCGCCGTTCCAGCACACCCGCACCGAGCGTGGCCTGATCGCCTGGGCCCCGTTCCCCGGCCGGCCGGCGATCCTGAGCGCGACGGAGTGGCCCGACGTGCCGACGAGCGACGAGACCCCGATGAGCCTCGCGGAGTTGCGCGCCAGCGTCGCCCGGGTGCTCGGCGCCGACGTTCCGCTCGACGCGCCGGACGGCCCCGGCCTGCTGCGGCGGCTGACCGCAGGCAACACCCGCATCGCCACCCGCTACCGTGCCGACCGTGTGTTGCTGGTCGGCGACGCCGCGCACGTGCACCCCGCGATCGGCGGCCCCGGCCTCAACCTGGGCCTACCGGACGCCGCCAACCTGGGATGGAAACTCGCCGCCACGGTGCGTGGCTGGGCACCGCAGGGCCTGCTCGACACGTACGAGAGTGAGCGTCGCCCCGTGGCGGAACGGGTCGTCATGTCCACCCAGGCGCAGTCGGCGCTGATCAGCCCCGGCGCGGAGATCACCGGCCTGCGGCAGCTCTTCGCCGAACTGCTGGCCAAGCCGGAGGTGACCGGGCACATCGCGGCGCTGATGTCCGGCGCGGACGTCCGCTACCCGGCCGACCCCGCTGACCCGTTGGCCGGCCGCTGCGCCCCCGACGTGGTTGTGCACGGTGACCACGGCCCGGTGCGTCTGGCCGAACTGACCCGCGCCGCCCGGCCGCTGCTGCTGGACTCCACTGGCACCTACGCCGAGGTCGCCGCGCCGTGGTGCGACCGGGTCGAGGTGGTCACCGGCCCGCTGGAGGGCACCACCGCCACCGCGTTGCTCGTACGCCCCGACTGCTTCGTCGCCTGGTCCGCCGGGGACGCCGACACGTTGCGCGTCTCGCTCACCCACCACTTCGGTCAGCCGAGATGAGCGGCCGGCGGCCCGTCGCCAGCGGCGTGGACAGCCGCGGATCCGGATCCGCGACGTAGTTCGCGCCACACCCCGTGCCGGCGCACGGCCCACCCGAGCCGCCGCACGCTCGGATGCCGCACAAACAGCACCGCCACCTGGCGGATCAGGCCGATCCGGTTGTCGCTCACCTGGTTGTCGATCGCCTGCCAGATCAGCTCGCGCACCCTGGTGTTGTTCAGTACGGCTCGCACCTCACGCCGTACCGCGGGATCCTCGGCCGCCGCGGCGATGGCGGCAGCCTGACCCGGCCGGTCCGCAAGCGGCTCCACCGCCGCCGCGACGACCGGCCGGCGTACCTCGTCCTGCTCAAGCAGCAGCAGCACGGCCTCCCGAATCTCGGTCGTGTCCAGGGCGGACCGCAGCAGGCTCACCAGGCTGCGCTCGACCTCGCGGTCATGATCCGCGACGGACAGCGTGGCCAGCAGCACCGCCACCTCGTCGAGATCGATCAGGTGGCGCAATCCGCTGTGGAACTCCGGCAGCTCCCAGGCAACCTGGAGCGCCTTGACGAGATTGCGGTTCATGAACCATCCGCTACCCGGAAGCGGCAGTCGGCGAAACCCGCGGCTGCTCCGGTGACAGCGTGTGGTGGACACTTCCTGGCATGAGTGGTTTGTCAGTGGACCAGCAGCGTCTGCAGCGGATCGTCCGGGAGTTCGGTGCCCACTGGACCAGTGCTGCCGCCGACATCGAGACCTACCTGGCGGCCCAGGTCTCCGACACAAGTCACCGAGAGGTGGTCGGACCACTGCTCGCCGCCAGCGCCGCCAGCGGTGTGGTACGGGTCGGGGATCGGGAGGTCGCGGCCTGGGGTGACCCGGACGTCCCGGAGATGGCATTCAGCGTCACCAAGTCGGTCGTGTCGGTCGTGGCTGGTCTGGCCTTCGACGACGGACTGTTGGTGCCAGACCAACCGGTGCACCAGGTCGTCGACATCCCCGAGTTCCACGGGCCGCACAACGAGCGGATCACCTGGCGTCATCTGCTGCAGCAGTCGAGCCAGTGGGAGGGTGAGTTGTGGGGCAAGCCGACGAGCGTCGACGCGCAGAGTTTCCGCGAGGGGACCGAGTCGCACGGCACGCCGCCGGGGGAGGGGTGGGCATACAACGACGTGCGGATGAACCTGCTCGCGTACGCACTGACGCTGCTGTTGCGCAGACCGCTGCCGGACGTGCTGCGCGAGCGGGTGATGGACCCGATGGGCGCCTCTGACCAGTGGTCGTGGCACGGGTACCGAACGAGCAAAGCCGACGTCGACGGCCACTCGGTCGAGGTGGTCTCCGGCGGCGCGCACTGGGGTGGGGGTCTGTTCGTCCCGGCCCGCGACCTGGCCCTGATCGGGCAACTCTTCCTCAACCAGGGGACCTGTGCGGGAACCCGACTGCTGAGCGCCGAATGGGTCACCCAGTCGTGGACCCCGTGTCCGGTCAAACCGGAATACGGCTACCTGTGGTGGCTCAACGATGAGCAGGTGCCGTGGCCCGGTGCGCCGACGACCGGCCGTAGCGCGCGCGGCAACGGCGGACGGCACCTGCTGTGGGTCGATCCGGCCCGTGAACTCGTCCTCGCCTCCCACTGGACCGAAGAACCGCTCGATCTGATCCGCGCCATTTCTCGTACCGTCACGAACCCCACCGGCTGAGTGCCGGGGTCCGGGGCCGCGACCGGATCGGTGGCTGTGGGCGAGGAAATGGATGCGCCGCGCACCACCTGGTCAGGGGCGGTTGTGGACGAACCAGGCGTCTCCGGCGGGCAGGGCGACGGCGACCTCCCACCGGCTGAGCTCAAGGTTCGGGGCGAGCGCCTTGAGTTGGCCGGCCGCGGCCCACGCCTCGTCACCCGGCGTCGGGCGACGACCCACCTGGAACTGGAGCATGGTGCCCCACGACGCGACCAGACGGGCATCCCACCGCTGCCGCCACTGCGCCAGCACCTCGGCGAGCCGCTCCTGGTCATCCGGGACGAGCGCACCGTTGAAGTCCACCCAGTACGCCGAAGCGCGGACATCCTCGGTGGGCAGCAACATGAGCAGCGTGCTGTCCGGGGTGTACCAGTAGTCGAACTGGGTCACCAACCGCACGCTGTCCAGGACCCGGGCGTGCAGGTCGGTGTCGGCGAGCAGCCGCTCGTACAGGGTCCGCCCCAGCGTGGGGACCGGGGTCGGCAGTGCCACCTCCGACACCAGCGCCGACAGGTCGACGCCGGCCGCGCCCCGGGCGTGGTAGTCGAGCTGGCCCTCGTCGACCACCTGGTCCTCGCTGTAGTGGCGGAAGCCCAGCCAGGGTTCGGAAGACCGCGCCGCCTCGACGAATGCGCGTAACTCCGCCGTCGACGGGCCCGGCTCGGGCTCGGACCGAATGCCCATCGACTCGTCGAAGTCGTCGCTTACCAACACGGGCAGGCGGCCGGTGACCGGCGCCAGCCTGTCGGCGGCCTGCCAGGCCTCCCGCAGGTGCCCGGGGTCGAGGTCGGCGACGAGGACGGTGCCGGACGGGCCGTGCCCGATCGGCAGACCGGCAAGTGGGGTATCGGCGAATGCCGCGGCGATCTGGTCGAGGTCGTTGCGCACGCCGGAAGTATCCCGGGTTGCTGGCGTCAGGGGGTGCCCCCTGGCGTCCCGCTCGGCGACCGCGAGCCAGGGGGCCTGCTCACCTCACCTGCGGCGCAGGAACACGTGCAACGCGTTGCTGCTCCCCACCGGCGTTACGTTGATCAGCTCCCACCCCTGGTGACTGAGCAGGTCGGCGGCGGCGAGCGCCTGAGCCATGGTGTCCCTGCCGACGGCGTAGACGACCACGGCAAGGTGCCGGTGCGGGTAGGCGCGTAGATCGACCTGTTGCTGGAGGACCGCCGCCGCGGTGATCACACGGTAGCGACTGACGGTTTCGAGGGTCTCCTGAGGCATGTCCCGACGATAGGGGCAACCGGCATGGTCGTCGCCCGGCCGGGACGGTGCGGGGATTGGGCCAGGCCGGAGCTCGCGGAGCGACCGACCAGGCAGGGCAGGCGTCGCGACGAGGTGACGGACCTACCGCGACACGGCGTTTCCGTCCCGGTCGGGGGTGCCCGGCCGCGAGGCCGCGGAGGAACGGTCGTCGCTTCGCACCGGCCGGGTGGGGCCCCGCCACGCGTCCAGGGCGAGAAGCGTGAGCGCGAGAAGCGTCAGCAGCCCGCCGACGAGGGCCAACGGGCGTGCCCCCGAGTTGGCCAGGAGGACACCGCCGAGCAGTGAACCGCCGGCGATGCCGGCGTTGAAGGCGGTGCTGACCCCGGCTGACGCGATGTCGGTGCTGCCCGGGGCCAGTTGCAGCATCCGGCTCTGAACGGCGGAGCCGAACGTCGCGTATGCCAGGCCGATCCCGGCGACGAACGCGACAGTACCGGGCTGGAGCGCGCCGAGCGCGTACAGGCCGAACAGCGAGGCCGTGCCGATGCTCAACGGCGTCAGCAGCGAGGCGGTCGGCCGGGTGTCGAGCGTCCGGGCCACGGCCAGCGTGCCGACGACACCGGCTGCACCGGCGGCGAACAGCAGCGGCGCCAACACCGCGTCGGCGAAGCCGCTGACGTCGAGCAGGAACGGTGTGAGGTAGGTCTGCAGGGTCATGAAGCCGCCGATGCCGAGGGCGGTCGCGACCAGCAGCAGGGTGAAGCGCCGTCCGTCCGGTGCGGTCCCCCGGGCGGCGCCGCCAGCGGCCGGGGGATAGCCGGGCAGGAAGACGAGCACCGCGGCGGCGATGACCACACCGACCCCGGCCAGCACCGCGAACGCCGCCCGCCAACCGGCCTGCTGCCCAAGCCAGGTGCCCAGGGGTACGCCGAGCACCGGGGCGAGCGCCGCCCCGGTCGCGAACAGCGCCACCACCCGGCCACGGACCGCGACCGGGAAGGGCCCGGTCACGGTCGCCGTGGCGACGGACCAGAACAGGGCCTGGGCGAGGGCGGTGGCGAGTCGGGAGCCGGCCAGCACGGTGTACGTGGACGCCAGCGCGGCGGTGGCGTTCGCGGCGGCGAACAGGAGCATCGTGCCGCCGAGCAGGTGCCGTCGGGGGATCCGCTGGGTCAGCCGGGTCAACGGCACGGACGCCAGGACGACCACCACGGCGTACCCGCTGACCAGCAGGCCCACCTCGGAGCGGGACCGGTCGAGATCGAGTGCCATGTGGGTCAGCAGGCCGACGGGCAGCAACTCGGTGGTGATGAACGCGAACGCGGCGAGGGACAGGGCGACGAGCACTGCTTTGGCCCGTCGCGGCGACACCTCCGGCGTCATGGCCCCCCCAATCATGGTCACCGTAGTCGAGGGGCGGGGGTCAGGATCGCGGCCGGAACGGGGCGAGCACGGCCCGGATCTGGTCGGCCGCACCCCAGTCGTCGTCGAACTGCGCCAGCACGGCGAGGTGCTGGCGCAGCTGGACGATCGGGAGCCGGGCCGGCCAGTCGTCGTCGAGCGAGGTCAGGTCCGCGTAGACGTCGAAGAACCGTCGCGCCTCGGGCGGGGGCGAGGTGGACCACACGTGGGCGAGGTCGACCTCGGCCCACATGTAGGACACCGCCGGGTCGATGAGCGCCGGCCGGCCGTCCGCGGTGGCCAGGATGTTCTCGGTCCACAGGTCGCCGTGCGTCAGGCACGCCGGCCGGTCCGGCAGCAGGTCGGGCAGCCGGTCACAGAGTCGCTCCAGCGCCGCCCGGTCCTCGGCGTCGAGTGCCGCCTCCACCCGGGGCTCTCCGAGCCACCGGAGCAGTCGGTGCTCCGCGAAGAATGCGTGGCCGTTGTCATGCCACGTGTTGACCTGGCGGCGGCGGCCCAGCCAGTTGTCGTGGTGCCAACCGAAACGAGGATGGGTCGTGTTCAGGTGCATGGCGGCGAGCAGGTGCGCGAGCCGTTCCCAGAAGATCTCGCTGGGCGGCCTCGGGTGCAGCACCGACAGCACGAGCAGTCCACGGTCCGCCCGGAGCACCTCGGGCGTCGGGACGCCGCCGAGTTCACGCAGTGCGGTCAACCCCTCGGCTTCGGCCACGAAGACCCCGTCGTCGGCCGGCCCGTCGGCGAAAGCCTTGACGAACACCGGCGGCCCATCCCGGCGGGTGGCGATGCCCGCTACCGCGGCAGCACCGCCGGCCACCGGTGCCACCCCGTCGACCTCGCCCATCCCGGCCGCGAGGAGGCGCTCCAGCAGGATCGTCGTCGCGCGCATCGGGACGCACTCCTCATGGTCGGCGTGCTTGATCAACCGAGTCTAGGGGGCGGCGAACCACCGCCGGTGCGGTGGTGGCGTCCGCCGCACCCCGAGCGGTCCCGCACCCCGGCCGGTAATCAGCGGATTGTCGACGCGTCGATGATCTCGGCGATCGTGTCGAACGGTTGGTGCTGACCGATCTCCTTGGCCATGATGACGGCCTGGGCGCGGTAGCCGGGGTCGCTCAGCACCGTCCGCACCGCGGCGCGCACCTCGGTGGGGCTGGGCCGGCCGGTATGCAGGTTGACACCGGTGCCGCTCCACTCGACGCGGGCCGCCACCTCCGGCTTGTCCTCGCTGGCAGCGGCGACCACAAGCGGCACCCCGTGGTACAGGGCGGTCTGCACCCCGCCGTATCCACCGTTTGTGACAAGCGCGTCGGCGTGCGGGAGCAGCCTGTCGAACGGCACGTACCCGGCCAGCCGCACGTTGTCCGGCACGTCGATCAGGGCCCGGCGGACCAGCTCGGGCCCGTCCGGGCGTGCGGTGGCGGCCACCACGAGGACGTCGAGGTCGGCGAGGGCACGCACCGTGGGGACGACCAGCTCGGTCAGATCGGTGTTGGCGACCGTCCCCTGCGTGACGACCACCACCGGCTGGTCGGCCGACAGCTCGGGCCACCACGCCGGCTCCGCGTAGGTGCGGCTGGCCGGAGGTGGAAGCGTCCCGACGAAGCGCAGGTGCTCCGGGAGGTCGGCGCGGGGGTACTCGAAGCTGGGCACTGTCAGTTGCAGGTAGTGGTCCGTGTGCCGGAACGGCACGTCGAAGAGGTAGTCGGGTATCGGCACACCCAACGAGGCGAGCGTCGCCGCACCGAAGCTCTGTAGCTCGGCGAAGAGCTGGCGCACCTCGGCGTTCATCGCTCGGTTGCGGGCGCGCGCCTCCTCGCCCGGGGTCGGCGGTAACCCGGCGCCGAACGGGGGTGTGTCCGCGCTCTGGATCAGCAGGGGCACGGAGCCCAGCGTCACGAGCGTCGGGCGCTCCCGCGGCGGCGCGGCGAGGCTGAGTACCGGTATCGACCAGAATCCGAGCTCACCCACCACCACGTCTGCGGGGAACCTCGCCAGGAGCGCCCGCAGACCCCGCACCTGCGCGGGTAGCTGGCCCAGGAAGAACGTCTCGAAGTCGAACGACAACTGGGCCGGCCCTGGTGGCAGGGTGGCCCGCAGCGGGAAGAGCGAATCCAGCCTCCGGTCGTCCAGGTCGGCTTCCGGCGGCAACGGCTGGAATCGCGCCCCGGTCCCCAGCGCGCGTGCCTCGAACCGCGACCCGGTGTAGACGACCACGTCGTGGCCCCGCCGTACCAGGTCCGCCACTACCGTGAGGACCGGGCCGACGTGCCCCTCGAAGGGGGTCGCACCGACGATCACCTTGGCCATCTGCGTCTCCTGATCTGTGCGGCCGGGCCGGCGATCAGCACGCCGGCACCAGTCGGGTACGGGTCACGACTGCCGCGTCTCTTGGTCGTCCACGAGCTGGATGATCGTCTTGCCGGGTGTGCGGCGGTCGGGGGCGAACGCGGCGGCCGTTTCGGAGAGCGGCCGTACCGCGCCGACGATGGGCTTGAGGTGCCCGTTGCGGAGGCGCTGGGCGAGATCGGTCAGCCGCGCGCGATCGGGCTCGACGACGAAGAAGATCGCTCGTCCGTTCGTCGGCTGGATGGTGGGCGGCGCGGCGATGGTGACGAGGGTGCCGCCCGGACGCACCAGTTCGGTAGAGCGATCGAGGACGTCGCCGCCGATGACATCGAGCACCACGTCCACCTCGCCGACCTGCCGCAGGTCGTCGGCGTTCAGGTCGACGAAGGTCTGCGCGCCGAGGGCGAGCACGACGGCGCGGTCGTCGGCCCGGCCGGTCCCGATCACGTGGGCGCCCACCTCGCGGGCGAGTTGGACGGCGATCGAGCCGACGCCACCCGCCGCGCCGTGGATGAGGACGCGCTGGCCAGTCGTGAGATGGGCGTGATCGAAGAGCCCCTGCCACGCGGTCAGTCCGGAGATGGGCAGCGCCGCGGCCACGGTGTGGTCGATGCCGGCCGGGAGCGGGGCGAGGTTGCGAGCCTCCACAGCGGTGTACTCGGCCAGGGAGCCGTTGCGGGCCCAGTCGGTAAGCCCGAACACCCGCTGGCCCACGGTGAGCCCGGTGGTGCCGTAGCCGAGTTCGGCCACGACACCGGACAGTTCGTGCCCGGGGATGGTGGGGGTCCGGTCCCGGCCGGCGCGATCGGACCACGTCGCCGGCCAGTCGAGTTCTCCGGGGGTGAAGCCGGCCGCGTGTACGCGCACGATGACGTCGTTCTCCGCGGCGTGCGGGTACGGCATGTCGGTAAGGGTGAGCCCGCTGACACCCACGGTTCGGTCGCTTATGGTGATCGCTCGCATGCTCGATACCTTCCTTCCAGGAATGTTCGTCGTCTCGGCTCGACAGCTCAGCTCGGCCAAGGGGATCCGACGATGCGCTCGACAGTTGTCACCCGCTGGAAGCCGGGGATGAAGTGTTCGAGGATGTCGGAGTTCACAGTGCCGTTCGTGGTGTCGGGGCGGTTCTTCAGCCCGTCGAGGTGGGCTCGTAGGAACCCGTCCTTGAAGTCACCCCGTGGGTGCACGGCGAGGATCTCGTTCAGCTGATCGTGCTGGATTCCGCTCAGGCCGAGGCCGAGCACGTCGGTCAGGACGCCGAGGTAGGTGGTCGCGATCTCCGGACCCATCCGGTCGGGGACGCCCGGCGTGGTGTGCAGCGCGATCGCCGTCCAGACGGTCTCGGTGGCGCTCGTCGAGAAACCCCGGTCCCGGAGGAACTTACGGGCGTGGTCGGCGCCATCGATCTCGAAGCGCTGCTCGACGTCGGAAAAGGGGGTCAGCAGGCCGGAATCGTGGAAGATCGCCGCCAGATAGAGCAACTCCGGGTCCGGCGTCACGCCAAGCCGCTGCGCGTGCAGCAGGCCGAAGAGATAGACGCGGCGGGAGTGGTGGTAAATGAGCGGCCTGGTCGTCTCCTGGATGTGCCTGGTCGCTTCGGCGACCGCTGCGGTCTCAGGAATCTCCAGCCCCGCGATGACCTCTGGCATGGTCGCTTGCCTTTCCGGACGGTGTCGGTAGCGGTTGACGATCGCCATGCTGCCTTCCGATCGTCGTACGCTGCCGCCTTCCGCCGGCCAGGAACCACTCATATCCGGACGGTCAGGGATCGCGGATATGCGCTCCATCACACACCATCTCGCCCGCCATTCGCCGACGATCGCGGAAGTTCGTCACCCGGCAGTCGGCACGTGAGCGGGAGCACAGGTAATGGGGTGATACCAATAAGCGGTGTCCATTCCTGCGGTCCGCCGGCCCGATGGCGGTCGCGACCGTCGGGGCTCCCATCGCGTCGCGATCCTCGTCTACGACGGGGTGACGTTGCTTGACGTCGCCGGCCCGGCGGAGGTGTTCAAGGAGGCGAACCGGTTCGGGGCGGACTACCGGATCGTGCTGCTGTCGCCGACCGGTGCGGACGTCACGTCGAGTCTCGGGATCCGGATGGCGGTCGACGGTGCCGTCTCCCCGGGGCATGCCATCGACACGCTGCTGGTGGCCGGGTCCGATCATTATCCGCGTGCGCACGTCCCCGCCGACCTGGCCGACGCCGCCCGGATACCGGCGGCCGTGGCCGGCCGGGTCGCGTCGATCTGCACCGGGGCGTTCGTCCTCGCCGCCGCCGGCATTCTCGACGGCAAGCGGGCGACCACGCACTGGCGGGTCGCGCACGAGCTCGCCGTCAGGTGTCCGACCTGCCGGGTCGAGCCCGACGCGATCTACGTTCGTGACGGCACCACGTACACCTCGGCCGGCGTGACGGCCGGCATCGACCTGGCGCTCGCGCTCGTCGAAGAGGACCACGGGCCCGACCTGACGCGGGACGTCGCCCGCGTCCTGGTGGTGTACATGCAGCGGGCGGGCGGCCAGTCCCAGTTCTCGGCGCCGTTGCAGGGGCCGCCGCCCCGGTCGCCGGCGCTGCGCCGAATCACCGACCTGGTGACGGCGGACCCCCGTGGCGACCACTCGCTCGCCGAACTCGCGAAACACCTGAACGTGAGCACCCGGCACCTCACCCGGCTCTTCCACGACGAGCTGTCCACCACACCGGCTCGCTATGTGGAGAAGATCCGATTCGACCTGGCTCGGGCGCTGCTCGACCAGGGTCACACCGCGACGCAGGCCGCGACGCTCGCCGGGTTCCCCAGCTACGAGAGCATGCGACGGGTCTTCGCCCACAAGCTGTCGATCACGCCCGCCGCCTACCAGCGGCGGTTCAGTACGGCTCGCCGCGCCCGCGAGCCGGGTGGACCGCACCGGTAGAGCCGGACCTCAGCACCGGTTGCGGGGTTGGGCGAGGAAGCGCAGATACTCCACCCGGTCGAACGGGTTCCCGTCGGTGCGGGGCCGGCACGGGGGGTCGCCGGCCACCAGGCGGTCGCCGCCGGGCGCGGACGACCACAGCCCGTCCCCGCCGGACAGGTCCGGCAGCCGCCGCTGCGCCTGCGGTTCGAGTCGCGCCGGCAGCAGCCCGCCGATCCGCCAGCCGGCGGTGCTCTCGTCGGTGCCGTCGATCTGGGCGCCGAGCTGCCCCAGGTACGACGTGACAGCGCCGAGCCGGTCGGCGGGTACCTCCGCCTCGAACCGTCGGCACGGCTCGAAGACCCGGGTGCCGGCCTCGGCGAGCGCCCGCATGAGGACGTACGGCGTCAGGTCCCGGAAGTGCCCGGCAGTGGTGATCGGCGACCAGTAGCCGCTGTGGGTGAGGGTGACCCGGATGTCGGTGACCGGCCAGCCGTGGCGACCCTGGTCGAGAGCGGCGCGGGTGGCCTCCTCGATGGCCCTGTGGAACGACAACGGCAGCGAGCCGAGTTCGACCCCCAGCCGGTAGTCCACCCCGAGGCCGGGCTCGACCCGGAACCCGACAGTGCCGAAGAAGCCGTGCCCGATGATCTCCACCGCCGTACCGGTGCCGACGGGCCGCTCGACGTGCATGAGTCGGCCCGACCCGAACTCGGCCTCGATCCCGTACGCCTCGGCCAGCGTGGCGGCCAGCACCTCGCGCTGCACCTCGCCGTAGAGCAGCACGCTCGTGCCGCCGTCCGGGGCCACCCGGGTCCGGATGAACGGATCGGTGTCCGCGATGTCCAGCAGCGCGGCGTGCAGCGCCAGCGTCCGGGCCGGATCGCGGGGGCGCACCACCGCCTCCAGGGTCGGCGGGGGGAAGTACGACCGCCCGTCGAGCCCGGCCGGGCTGCCGAGCTGGTCGCCGAGGCGTACCCCGGTCAGGCCGGCGACCCGGGCGATGTGCCCGGCGGTCAGTGCGGCCGGCGGATGGTCCCGCCCGGCCGGCGCGGCGTGGTCGGTGGCGACGCCGATCACGTCGAGTCGGGTGATCCGGGCGCGGGTCGCGGTGATCCTGCCGTCCGGCCCCCGGCGGTACGCGACGACCCGCTGGCGCGCCCCGAGCTGCCCACCGTACGACCGCAGGTACGCCACCCGCTCGCCGGCGGGGTCGCGTTCGATGGCGAAGACCCGGGCCCGCGGCTCGGGCTCGGCCGGCGGCGACGCCGGGAGCAGGGCCGCGATGGCGTCGAGCAGCTCCGGTACGCCGGCTCCGGACAGCGCCGAGCCGAACAGCAGCGGGTGGAGCTGCCCGGCCGCCACCTGGACCCGAAGCGCCCTGTCGATCCGATCCGGGTCCGGCGGCAGGTCGTTCACCAGGGCGGCCAGCAGCTCGTCGTCGTGCTCGGCGAGGGCCTCGGCGAGCTGGCCGGTGCCGCTGTGGTCGTAGCGCCGAAAGGTGGCCTCGGGAGTGCCGGGCGCGTGGACAGTGCCCAGCGGGGCGACGGCCGGGGTGAGCAGTCGGCGTACGTCCGCGACCAGCTCGTCGGCGCGGGCGCCGGTCCGGTCGATCTTGTTCACGAAGATCAGCGTGGGTAGCCGGAGCGACAGCAGGATCCGCATGATCCGCCGGCTGTGTGGTTGCACTCCCTCGACGGCCGACAGCACCAGGATCGCCGCGTCGAGCACCCCGAGCGCGCGTTCGACCTCGGCCACGAAGTCGCTGTGCCCGGGGGTGTCGAGCAGGTTGACCTGGCGGCCGGGTAACCCGAACGCGGCCACGGCGCTGCGGATGGTGATGCCCCGACGGCGCTCGATGTCGCCGCGGTCGGTCTGGGTGGTGCCCGCGTCGACGCTGCCGAGCCGGTCGATGACGCCGGTGGCGTGCAGCAGCCGTTCGGTCAGGCTGGTCTTACCGGCGTCGACATGGGCGACGATGCCGAGATTGATGGTCTGCATGGGCTGACGGGTCCTCGAAAGCTCGCGTCCGGATGGGCGGGAAGGTTTCGAGGCCGCGCATCGCCGTGCTCCCGTCGGTCGGTAGTGTCCCGTCGTGCCGCCGGACCGACTGTGGCCCGGGTCCCGGTTGGGCCCACGCTGGCACGGCCGAAGCCGGCCGGTCCACCGAATAACGCCCCGGCCGGCCGTCACCTGGTGTGATTCCACCGGCCGGGTGACGCTTGATTACATCGCTTCACGTCAATAGATTGACGGTGGGCGCCGCCGAGGTCCCGGGTGACCGGGCCGTCGGCGACTGACAGGTCCATCCCGAGCCGGGCACCGCGGTCGTACGCACCGACCAGCCGTTTGTGGCGCGTCCGCGCCGCAACCAGGGCGCGTTGGCGCGTTGCGTCCCGTTCCGGACGCGCGTCGCCGCGCCGCCACCCTCCCGCTCGATGGCAGAAGGACCTCTCATGACGATTCTCCGCGCCCGCCCCGGCCCGACCCTGGCGATAGTCGCCGCACTGGCCGCCGTGACCGCTACCGGAACGGCCCTGCTCACCAGCCCCGCCGCGGCCGCCCAGGGCTGCCGGGTCGACTACACGCCCAACCAGTGGCCCGGCGGCTTCACCGCCAGCGTGAAGGTGTCCCCGGGCGACACCGCCGTCTCCAGTTGGACAGTCACCTGGACGTACGGCGGGGACGAACGCATCACGAACGGCTGGAACGCCACCGTCAGCCAATCCGGCTCGACGGTGACCGCCCGCAACATGTCGTACAACGGCAGCATCCCGGCCGCCGGGGTCACCGAGTTCGGCGTCCAGGGCACGTACGGCTCCAGCGGCGGCGCGCCGACCGGGTTCAGCCTGAACGGCGTACCGTGCAACGGCACCGGGCCAACCCCGACCGGCGGGCCCACCACGATGGTGCCGACGACGCCGCCGCCGACCACTCCGCCGCCGACGACGCCCCCGCCCACCACGCCGCCGCCGACGACCCCGCCGCCGACGACGCCTCCCCCGACCACGCCGCCGCCGACGACCCCGCCGCCGACCGGGTGCGCCGGGGCGGTGCTCTGCGACGGCTTCGAGAACCAGAACGGCTCGACGCCATCCGGCGACTGGACCGTGGTGAACCCGGACTGCTCCGGTGCCGGCACGGCCACCATCGACACGGCCACCACGCACAGCGGCAGCCGGGCGGTCCGGATCAACGGCGCGGCCGGCTACTGCAACCACGTCTTCATCAGGTCCACCAAGAACCTGGGCAGCGTGGGCAGTGTCCGCTACGGCCGGATCTGGGTGCGGCACACCACCGCCCAGCCCACCGAGCACACCACGATGATGGCGATGACCGACGCCGCCGACGGCAACAAGGACCTGCGGATCGGCGGTCAGAACGGCGCCCTGCAGTGGAACCGCGCCTCCGACGACGCGACACTGCCCGAGCAGAGCCCGGCGGGGGTGGCGCAGAGCGTTCCGCTACCCACCAACCGGTGGGCCTGCCTGGAGTTCATGGTGGACGGCTCGGCCGGTCAGCTCCGTACCTGGCTGGACGGCAACTCCATCTCCGGGCTCACCGCGGACGGCGTACCAACGCACGACATCGACGGCCAGTGGTACAACCGGACCTGGCGGCCCCAGCTCACCGATCTCAAGCTGGGCTGGGAGAGCTACGGCGGCGGGGCCGACACCCTGTGGTACGACGACGTCGCGGTCGGGTCCAGCCGGATCGGCTGCTGAACCTCCGTCCGGTGCGGGTGTCGAGGGGGTGACCCGGTTGCCGGGTCACCCCCTCGACCCCTCGCGGGGAGTGTTCGCGGGATCGGCAGGCTTCAGGTCGCGCTGCAGCCGGCGGTGGCTCCGTTGCCGCTCCCGGTGCCCTGGAAGCCGAAACTGGTGCTCTGGCCCGCGGCCAGTCGCCCGTTGTAGCTCTGGTTCAGGACGGTGATGGTGCCGCTGGTACCACTGGCAACACCGTTCCACAGCGAGCTGACCGACGTTCCGATCGGCAGGTTGAGGGTGACCCGCCAGCCGGTGAGCGCGTTGGACCCCGCGGTTACCGTGACGTTGGCGACGAATCCGCCGTTCCACTGGTCCTGCACGGAGTAGACAGCGGTGCAGGCGCCCGGCGGTGGCGTGGTCGGGGGAGGCGTCGTGGGCGGTGGCGTGGTGGGCGGTGGCGTGGTCGGGGGAGGCGTCGTGGGCGGCGTGCCGTCGTCAAGCGTCAGGTTCTTCTGCTGGACGGTCCACTGGGTGCGGCACAGACCGCAGTTGGGGCCGACGAAGTTGGCACCCGCGGTGGTGTCGCCCTTCAGCCGCCACTTGAGGTAGAGCCCCGCCACCCGGCCGAACTCGCCGCCGTTGGTCTGGTCGTACGTGCCGCCATGCCCGACGTTCAGGTTGCCCATGAAGGCGGGCAGGCTGGCTGGCAGCTTGCCCCAGTCGTCGATGGCGTTCGGGTACGCGATGTCGCTCGGACCGCCGATGAAGTACGCGATCGGCTTGGTAAGTCTCCGGAGTTGGTAGTCGTCGGCATCGTTCAACAGGCCGCTGCTGAAGATGCCGGTCGTGGTGACGCGCGGGTCGTTGGAGACGGCGTAGGCCTCCAGACCTCCGCAGGAGAAACCCGCGACGGCGACCTTTGTCGTATCGATCTTGTTGTAGTACTTGCTGCCCTGCCGGGAGTTCTCCGCGAAGGCCCAGTCGATGGACTGGGTGAGCATCTGGGAGGTGGTGGAGCCGGATCCGTTCGGCGCTCCGTTGGCGATGGCGAGGAAGCCGTGTGAGGCGATCTCCCGGAGGAAATTGCCCTGGGAGAGACCGTTGGCCGAGCAGCCGCCGTTGCCCCAGACGAGGATCGGCAGGCGCTCGGCCGGGAGGGTCTGCGGCCGGAAGATGGTGTGGTTGGCCAGGCCGGTCGAGGTCTCGTAGTCAGCGGGATAGGGGCCGGAGCCGCCAACCGCGGCATCGGCCGGTGTCGCGCCGAGCGCCATGATCACGGATGCGATCGGGACGACGGCGGCCGTCAGTCCCACGTAGATCTTCGATCTTTTTCTCATGCACTCCTCCAACGGATGCGTTGATCACGCTCCCGGTGGTGGCGGCGGCCCGGTTCTGGTGCCCGCCCACCCGACATTGTGGTCTGTGCTGGCCGCGGGGCAGATCGAGGTGGGCGCGACGGCCACCCGAGCACGGTCCCCGTAGGCGATCCGATGGGAGCGGTATGCAGTTACTATCACCGCCGTAACGATAAGTGTCAATGTTCGACCGGATGCCCGGCCCGTCCCCACCTGCGTCAGCCCTCATGAAGTGGCGCCGTTGCCGACTTCCGGCGACGGCGCCACGTGCGATGCCACACCACCATGCTGTCCGACCTCACGGGTACCGCCACAAAACCAGACAGGGGATACAGTCGATGGTATGGCGACGGCCCTTCATCCGGATCCGCGTCCGTCCGCCTCGCGCCTGTCGGCACGACAGTGGTTACTGGTCGCCGTCGCCGGCTTGACCGGTGCCGCACTCGGGGTCCTCGCCTGTTACTCCCTGTTGAACCCCCGCTGGGGGGTGCCGCACGCGGTTACGGGCACCGTCGTAGCGGTCAACGCCGACGCCAGCGCGTTCGTGGTCCGGCCCGATGGGCGGCAACCGTCGGCGAACAAGGCCGACGACGGCGGCCACGGCTATCAACTGGGGCCGGTGGAGTGGGTCGACTACGCCGGTCAGACCCACCACGAAGGCACACCCGTCTGCCTGGCTCCGCTCTCCGAAGGGGCCAAGGTCGAGCTGATGGTGGTGGATGTGCGCGGAGGCACCGGTGGGCCGGAGGCGCTGATCAGCCGGGTCCGGTGCCTGAGCGCCCGGTGATCCACCGACCGCTGACGCCGGGCCCCGGTGCTCGCGGGCTCAACCGTCGTGGTCGATGTCCAGCTTGCCGGTGACCGGGCTCGACCGGCAGTACGACCGGCTCCCGTGGGGACGACCGACGAGGCGGTGGCGGAGCATAATCGCGGCCATGCAGCTTGCCACCGTTCGCGAAGACGTCGCTGTCATCGACGCCCTGCTCGGGGACATCGCCAACCGTCCGGTGGACCTGACAGATCCGGACTGGCAGGCGAAGCTGGCGGCCGGGGTGCCGCCTGTGGAGGAGGCTGGAGTGGCGGCCGAGGCGGAGGCGGCCCTGACCGCACTGCTGGACGCGTACGAATCCGGTGACGAGGCGGTCAGGGACGAGGTCCGGCAGATCTTCCGGGCCCACCAGGCCTTCGGCTGGGGGGTCGGCCTCACGGGTCAGTGGCCATCCGCGGCCGCCGAGTTCCGACGGCGGCTGGTCCACGTCTCGGCTCGGGACCAGTCGGAGGATCCCCGCGACGACCTCGTCCAGATCTGGGAGTTGTGCGCCACGGCGCGCGGACGCGGGGTGGACATCGAGCCCATCGTTCGTGCGGTCGCGGACATCTCGGGTGAGATCGACCATCTCGGCATGGGATCCACCCGCATCCTGATTCTGCGGGGCCTGGAACACCACTGACATCGCCACATCCTCGCCGCGCTGTCGGACCGACTGCCTAGAGTCCGCCGCATGTACTTCGTGTGCCGGTGGCGGGAGGAAACACCGCTGAGCAAGCGGGTGGTCGTCCTACCCGATGCGACAGTGCTCGACTGGTTCCGCCGGGGTTGGTGTTGTCCCGATCCGGAGGAGTGGATCGACAGCGAGCTGGGTGGTGACGTGTACGGGTTGGACTCGATCTTCGAGGAGGCCCGGAAGCGGCGCCTGCCCCCTCCGGAGTCCGTCGACCACCTGCGCGAGCTGCTGCGCGAGCACCTCTGGGTGGAGGGTGACGACGACGCCACCTTCATCCGGCTCGGCAGACACTCCCTGCGGGTGCGTACCGACGACGACGAGGTGGACCTGGCCTACTACTTCGTCGACGACGCTCTGGCCGTCGCCGCGCCCGACCGGCTCGCGTTCGCGCTGCACGACACCTGGCCACTGCCCGCCGATGCGGCAGCCGCCGATGCGATCTTCGACCACGGCGTGCCGGTCCGTACCCTGGGGATGGCCGCGTCCGGGCCCGATTCGGTCTTCTCGGTGCGGCTGTGCTGGAGCTCGCCGGACACGAGTCGCAACCTGGACCTGGCCGGAGCACTCGTCTTCCCCGGCCACACCCTGCCGGATTTCGCCGCCCACCTGCGCACCGTTGACGCCACCGACATCAGCCGCTGGCCGCACGACGCCCAGTTGTTGTGGGCGATGGTCGCGCCCGACGAGGAGGACGTGGGCGCGGCTCTGGAACGGTACGCTCGCCTGCCCGGGTATGACCCGTCACCGGCCAGCCTCGCCACCGCCGGGCACGACGCGAGCCACCGGGAGGTCCTGCGGTTGCTGACCCCGGAGCCCGCCACCGGATCGCTGATCCGATCGGGCCCGCACATCGCGCAGGTCGCCCGGTACATCGACGATTTCTTCGGGTTCGACCAGTGGTTCCTCTTCGACACCCGGTGGGCGGCGGCCCACCCTGACCTGGCCCGTTCACTGCTGCGCTACGCGGCGCACTGGGACCCGTACGACGGCTTCGCGCCGGCCTAGGGAGCGCGGCCAGGGTCGGTGACACCGTCGATCATGGGCGACGAGCGGATCAGGTCCGCCGCACGTCGGCGTGGAGGCCGTAGCGGGCCCGCGAGTCCGCCGCAGGTTCCGGCCGGCGTAGTACCTGTGCGCCGTCATGCTCCGCCGCTCAGGGCTTCCGGTGCGGTGCAGGGGCTTGCCGTCCGCCCCGGACGTGACCGGTGCTGAGGGCGTAGCCGACGGTCGTCACGCCCATCGACACTCCCCAGCCGAGGAACACCAGCAACGTGGCGGTCACCGCCCACCCGTCCCACACGTCCGACCACGACAGCTCACCGGACAGGAGGCGTCCGACGAACATCGCGCTGCTCAGCACGCCGTACACGACAAGCGTGAGCGCCACCGCCCCGGCTGGGACCACCGCCAGCAGCCGGGGGACCGGTCGACCGCCCAGGCCCGGCATCCAGCGCGGAAACTGCTGCCCCCACCGTTGCACCAGCCCGAGCACGAGCAGGCCGGCGAGCGGTGGGACGACAGTGATCGCCACCCCCGTCAGCATCGACAGGTCGTTGTCGATGTCGTTGAGTGCCTGTTCGGAGATGCCGAACGGAACGCCGAGGACCCAGAGCCCATGTGGCAGGGCCCAGCCGACCACCGGCAGGGTGACCGCCACGTACGCCCAGCGGCGCGTCCAGCGGGGCACCGGCCGGTAGCCGGGCGTCACCGGCCCGGGCCGGGGGCCGGACGCGTTCGCCAGCCCGGCGAACAGGATGCCACCGGCCAGTAGTGCGAGTCGGGCGCCGAGGTCACGCCAGTCCGAGGGGCGTCCGGTCAACGCCGCCGGGATCTCGAAGACCAGGTGCAGCGGGAACGCTGTGGCAAACAGCAGCGCCGCCGCGAGCCAGCTACCCGTGGCGGCGGTACGCCCGGGGGAGTGGACCGCGCCCACGACCACCGCCGCGAGGGCGAGGCCGACCGCCAGCGCTCCCCAGCCCGCCCAGAAGGGCAGCGTCTCGACGCGGTCGGCACCGCATCCCCCGGCCGGATCGACCAGAGCGGTCCGGTCGCAGGCGGTGTACGCCCATCGGCCACCGGCGATCCAGAACAGGCGCAGGGCTGCCTCGCCGACGAGGAAGAGGGCGGACGCCAGCGCCCACTGTCTCACCCGCTCGGCGGCTGCGGGTCGGTGCGTACGAGTGGCGCGGTCGGACATGTCGCTCCCCCACGGACGGTGCCGGTTCGGCTCACCGGACCGTTGGCCGAGGTGCGGGCCGTCGGCCTCGGAGACCAGCAGCCACCCGCCGGCAATCACGAATTGATGATCTGCGGGGTTGGAGGGCTTCTCCTCCCCGGCGCAGGGGAGTGAGCTCCCTCCGCGGAGGGGACGCCGCGGGCTCCGCTCAGCGGGCCGTGTCGGAGCAGACCTCCACGTCGTAGAGGAGCTGCACGTGGCGGCGGCCGTTGGTGATGCCGACGAAGATCGGGTCACCAGCCGGGGTGCGGCCCTGGCGCCACGCCTCCTCCCGCGCTGCTTCCCGCGACTCGTGGTGGGTCTTGCCGTCCCGGTGCAGCTGGAGAACGCGGCGGGCGGTGATCCGGTCGCTGTCAAGGTGGATTCGCAGCAGAGGCATTCGCCAACCTCCTTGCCGAGGTAACGGCCCGTCCTTGCCTATGTCCAATTAGCTTACCGGTGTTAAGTTTCCTGTCCAGTGAACTAGGGTGGCGTCATGACCAGCGCAGAGCCGGGCGGACCGCCGACCACCCCGGTCGGACGACGAGACAGCCGCACGTCACCGCCGATATGGCTACGCGCGGAGCCCGCTCGTTCGCGTCGGAGAGCGCCGCTCACCCTTGGGCGCATCGTGGACGAGGCGGTGACGCTGCTTGACGAACGTGGCGTCGAGGGTCTGACCATGCGCCGTCTGGCTCAGCAACTCGACGTGACGGCGACCGCCCTCTATTGGCATGTGGCGACGAGGGATGACGTCCTGGACCTGGCCGTTGACCGGATCTTCGGCGACGTGCCCATCCCGGTCGTGAGCGGCGACTGGCAGGAGGACGCCCGCCTCCTCGCCCGAGCGTGGCGCGCCGCCATGCTGCGCCATCCCTGGGCACCGAACCTGGTCGGACGCCCGATGCTCGGGCCCAACGTCCTCGCCCGCACCGAATTCCTCCAGTCGGCGCTGGTGCGCGGCGGCTGTCGTGGACTTCCGCTCGCGGTGGCCACGCGGATGCTGGCCAACTACGTCATCGGCGCCGCGCTCACCGAAGCCACCTGGCACCGGACCGCAGACCCGCAGGCGCGGGCCGCGGCCCGCGACCACATCGCCGCGAGGGCCGACGAGTACCCGACCCTCGATGCCTCCGGCCATCTCGACGAGACCCGATGGGACGACGACCTGCTGTTCGAGGAGGGCCTCGACGGCATTCTCCGGGCGGCCGCGCGGACCGGGTCGCCGTGCTGACCGGGCGGCCGCGCTGACCGGGCGACCGGGCGACCGCGCTGCCCGGCGCACCGCCGCCGCGGCGGCCCGGAGTCAGTGGCTCCGGGCCGCCGGTGTCGCTCTTCGCTCAGGGGCTGGTGCAGGTGATGTTGCCGGGTGAGGTGGCGCCGTTGCCGGTGGCGGTGAACCCGAAGGTGGTCGACGCGTTCGGCGCCAACGTGCCGTTGTAGGCGGCGTTTCGGACGGTGACGGTGCCTGTGGTGCCGGTGTTGGTGCCGCTCCAGAGGCTGCTGATCGCCTGGCCGGAGGCCAGGGTCAGGCCGACGGTCCAGCCGTTGACGGTGGCGGCGGTGTTGTTGGCGACGGTGACCTCACCCTGGAAGCCGCCAGGCCAGCTGTTGACCAGGCTGTACGTGGCGGTGCAGCTGCCCGGCTCCCCGGTCGGGGGCGGAGTCGTCGGCGGCGGGGTGGTCGGTGGAGGAGTGGTGGGCGGGGGCGTGGTCGGCGGGGGCGTGGTCGGCGGGGCGGTCGTGGGAGGAGTGGTCGACTCGAACTGACTGAAGAATCTCCAGATCTCTCCCGACGTCCAGGTCCTGCTGTCGTTCGGGCTTGACGATCCGTCGACCGGGCTGGGGGTGTGGTCTCCGTCGAACGCGGCCCACTGCACGGGATAGCCCGCTCGGCAGCCCGTGTACGTGGTGGTGATGTGGGTGAGACTCCCCCGGCTCGGTTCGCGCGGGCTCTGCGCGGTGCAGCCGTTGTTCCTGACGAAGGTGTCGCGCAGCGATCGGCCCTGGGAGATGTTCAGCACGCTGTCGTAGATGCCGTGGATGCCGAAGTAGGGGACGGGTTGGGTGCCGCCGTTGCAACCGCTGAGGTTGGCGCCGGACAGGACGGCGACCGCGCGGATGACTGTGGGTCGGGCGCAGGCCACGGCGTAGCTCATCGCCCCGCCGTAGCTCCAGCCCAGGGCGAAACGTTGGGTCGTGTCGACGCAGAGGTCGTTCTCGACCTGCCGGGAGATGTCGTCGAAGAGGGTCAGGTCGCGACCGTTGGTGTTGGCCCACCCGGCGTCGATGCCCTGCGGCGCGACGAAGATCGTGGTGTTGTTCGACAGCGGCGCGAGCCCGTAGTAACCGGCCGAGGCGACGTTGCTCGCCGAGCCGTTCAGCCAGTGGAAACCGAAGACCAGCCGGTACTGCCTGTTCCGGTCGTAACCGTCCGGGATCCGCAGGATGTAGGTGCGGCTCTGGCCGCTGCTCTGAATGGTGCGTGTTCCGTTGGTGAGCGTCGGGGCCTTACCGCAGCCGGCGGTGGCCGCGAGCGTGCCGTTCGTCGCGGCCACCGCCGCTCCACCCGGGCCGCCGTTCAGTACGCCACCAGCGGCCGCGGCGAGAAGAACCGCCGCGCCCGCGATGGTTGAGAGGAGTTGTCGGTGTTTGCTCACTGCTTGGCTCCTTGCCAGTTGTCGTCAGGTGGTGGTGGTGGTGCTGCGCGGGACGGGCCTCGGCGACCCTCGACCGTGTCCGTTCTGGGCACCGGGGTGTGGATGACGGCTCACGCCCCGCCGTCTGCTCGCCGGCAGTGGGTCGGGTCTGGCCGGTGGCCGCGCCCGTCGAGCACCGCCCGACGGGCGGCCCGTCGGGCGGACGGGGCGGTGAGGTGGTGACGGATGGCGGTGGCACTCCCAGGTGCCGGAATACGGCTCCCCTTCCGTTGCGGGCCGGTGTGCGGGGCGGTGCGGCATGCACGGGTGGCGTGCGGGCGCAACCGCCGCTGTCGGGCTCTCCGCGACGGGCATTGAAAGCTGGGGGCATGCAGCCGGACCGGGATCGTCCGGCAACCGCCTGCGGTGGCCTGGCATCGGCGGAGCGGCCCGGACTGGTCAGCGACTGGCAAGGGCGGCCGGTGGGCGTCGCCCTCGGCGTGCCTTTGTCGATCGACTCAGGTGATTGGGAGTGTGCCCTTCACCCCCGTGCCGAAAGATAGCATGTTATCGATAACATGCTCAACCGTCGGAGTCGCTCTCGGGCACTCTGAGCAGGTGTCGGCCGTCGTCCGGCGTGCTGCTGCGGGTGGCTGCCGGCAGCGCCCTGGCACTTCGGGTCCGCCGCGTCGTTCTGGTCGAGAAGGGCCTCCGCTGCGCTTCCCGCCAAAGATCCTTTACGAATCAGCATTGACGCTCATGCATTCGTCCACGAGGATGGACATCGGTAACATTAGCGGGGGTGTTATCGCGCCTGGCGATCGAGTTATCGCCATTCAAAAGAGCGACCACTTTGCGGCACCCCCAACCGGACCTCACGAGGGGATGGCCTGCATGAAACGTACGCTCGGAGTGCCTCTGCTTCTCGCCAAGATCTTAGCCGTCGGCTTCGCGGTTGCCCTGGCTGCGCCAGGGTCCGCGCCGGCCTCAGCGGCGGCGGTGCTCCAACCTCTGTCCACAAACGACTTCCGGGCCACCGAGTCGTCGCCCGACAGTGACTCCGGCACATTTGCCCGGTCGGCCACGATGATCGAGTTCTCGGCGGTGGCCAAGAGCGCCGTGGCGGCGGAGGTGTCCCTCTCCGTGGCCGGCAAGAAGTTCACCGCCAGCAAGGACATCAGCAAGGGTGTCGCCACCTGGTCTGGCGGCGGGGCTTCGCTTCAGCCGGATGAGCGCACCACGTTCGGTGCGTTCGCCAAGTCCCTCGAATCGTCCTGGGTCAAGCCGGCCAATGTGGCGAAGACGCCGGTTCCGCTGCACCGGGACCTGACCATCCGCCTGGCCATGCTGGTTGCCGAGGCACCGGTCGGCACCAAGATCGGCGACCTGGATGTGCCCCGCCCGGTGGAGCGGTACGGCCAGCCGAAGGTTCCGGACATGAAGCTCGCGGTCGAGTCGTGCGTCAAGGAAGGCACCGCGGTCACCGCGCCGAACAGCGAGTCCCGGAGCAAGGTGCTTGCCGCGTGTCAGCAGAGCAACGAGGACGGCATCCTCTACACCGGCTGCAATGAGAACGCATGGGTGGTCCACGACGCCAACAGTCACTGTTTCCTGGGTGAGAGCATCTATGTCGGACCGGCCTCGTACGACTGCATGGGTAAATGCGGTGGCGGTTGCTTCATTGTCACCGGTTACACCTATGACTGTGCCGACCACGACCGCTGCGGTCGGGAGCACGGCGGCTCGACGAATCCATGGGACGCCGAATGCGGTGACGAATATTTCGAAGCCGATGACGACTTCCTGTATTCAAGCAACCAATGCGGTTAGAGCCTGAGGCCCTCCTACGATGAAGCGACTGCTGATGTCCGTGGCGCTCGTCATGCTCGCGGTCTCGGCGTCCGGGTGCGGGTCCACCGAGAAGTCGGTGGACCCGCCACCGAACGCACTGGCCACGGTGGCGGGCGAACCAATCACTGTCGAACGTGTCCAGGCGCTCATGCCTGATGACCCCCTGCCGCCGGTGTTGGTGGTGGGCGGCTACTCCGGACCCTGGGGGGAGGCACTGAACCTGGCGATCCGCGACGAGCTCCTGGTGCGTGAAGCCGCTCGTCGTGGCCTCGACGGGTCGACCAGAGCCGAACAGATCGCCACCCTCATCAAGCAGGAGCAGCGCGACAATCCCGGCTTCACCATCGAGAACATCGCCGACGACGAGGCCCGCACCTGGTATCAGGAGCACCGCAACCTGTTCGGCGACGTGGCGCGGGCCGAGGTGGCCTGGGCGGAGTTCACGGACGGCGACGAGGCCAAGAAGGCAATGGATCGGGTGGCCGGCGCAGATCAGCCGACGTTCCAGCGACTGCTCCGTGAGGACAAGCCGGCGAAGAGCGGCACCGCCACGATCGACGACCAGCACGACGATGTCGATCCGATGATCACCCGAGGGGCCTATGCGATTGCCGCCGCCGGTGGCATCGGACTGTCCGCCGATCCGAAGAACAGCCGCTGGTGGGTGGTCCGCGTCGAGAGCATCTCCTTCGAGACGGTCACCTGGGACGAAGCGCTCGCCTACCGTGTCAAATCGGCGATGACCGCGTACCGTCAGGACGAACACCTGCGCCAGCTCGCCGACTCGTTGCGGAAGAAGTGGCCGGTCCACGTGTACGAGGCGAGGCTCGCTGACGTCATGAGGACGGAGGAAGCGAAATGAACGTGGCTACCCTGGCTGGTGGCGTTGTCGCGCTGTTCATCGCCGCCGCGGCGTTCGTGAGTCTACGCGGGCGCGGCACGGCATCCGGGTCCGTCGGTCTGCTCCTGAGGATCCTCGCGATCGCCGCCACCGCGTGGATCGTCATCGCGCTGTTGCCGTTCACGATCGACGACAGCGGCGCCGCCGCCACCTATCTGCTGGGCGTACCGGTGGTTGCGGCGATCTGTCCCCTGATCGCGGACCTGACCCATCGCGCTGTCGCCACGACCACGACGGTGGCGGCGTTTGTCCTGCTGGTGTGGGCGCTCCTGCTGGGCCTCGGCATCGGTCTCTGGTTCGTCCTCCCGGCCCTGTTGCTGGGGGTGGCGGCGATAGCCACGATGGCCAACCGCGGCGCGACGGTGCCGAGCAACCAGGATGCCTGAGCCCGGCTACGACGCCTGAGGCGCTGGCCCTCACAGCTGCCGACTGACGTCGCTCAACCGTTCGCTGAGGAAGACGCGTTCGACGTCGTTGTCGGTGAGGGTCAGCGCCTCTTCGTAGGCCGTCACTGCCTCGGGCCACCGTCGCAGCTGGCGCAGGAAGTCGGCGCGGGCCGCACTGAGATATCCGTAGGTGGCCAGGGCCGGCTCGTCGAGCATCGGAGTGAGCGCGTCGAGTCCGGCCTCGGGGCCGTCGCGCAGCCCGATCGCCACGGCGCGATTGAGGCCGACGACGGGCGACGGCCACAGCCGGAACAACGCGCCGTAGAGCCCGATGATCTCGTTCCAGTCGGTGTCCTGCCAGGTTGGCGCCTCGGTGTGTACCGCAGCTATCGCGGCCTCCAGGGCGTACCGGGTCGGTGCCCGTCGGCGCAGGGCGTCGGTCAACAACGATCTACCCTCGCCGATGAGCTGCCAGTTCCAGCGGGTGCGGTCCTGGTCGGACAGGAGCACCAACCGCCCCTCGGCGGACAGCCGGGTCTCCTGGCGTGCCGCGGTGAGCAGCAGCAGCGCCAGCAGAGCGCTGATCTCGGCGTCTCTCGGCATGAGCAGGTGCAGCATGCGGGCCAGATCGATCGCACAGTCCACCAGGTCCTGCCGCACCAGGTGCGCACCCACCGGTGCGGTATGACCGGTGGTGAAGATGAGGTGCACGACCTCGAGGACGGCGCTGACCCGCTCGCCGAGTTGATCCGGGCCCGGCACCCGGTACGGAATGCGGGCCGTAGCGATCTTCTTCTTGGCCCGGGTGATCCGCGCGGCCATGGTGCTCGGCGGCACCAGGAACGCGCGGGCCACCTCCGGGGTGGACAGCCCGCACACCAGGCGCAGGGTCAGGGCTACCTGCGCCTGCCTGGACAGTGCGGGGTGGGCACAGGTGAAGATGAGTCGCAGCCGGTCGTCGACCAGACCGTCCTCGGGGCCCGGTGTCGCCTCGTCCGCGACGAGCAGTGGCATCTTGCGACGGAACACCGATTCGCGGCGCAGGACGTCGAGGGCCCGGTTGCGAGCGATGGTGGTGAGCCAGGCGCCCGGCCGATCCGGAACGCCACTCTCGGCCCAGGTCTCCAGGGCCTGCGCGAACGCGTCCTGGGTGCACTCCTCGGCGAGATCGAGGTCCCGGGTCAGCTGGGCGGTGGTGCTGAACACCCGGGCCCAGTCGCGGGGGGGGGGGGGGGGGCCCCCCCCCCCCCCCCGGGGGGGGGGGGGGGGGGGGGGGCCCCCCCCCCCCCGCCGCGACGCGATCGTGTCCCGACTCACGAGCCGGGTACGCGCTGGTGGAGC
>NZ_JBEZFA010000024.1:0-111047 GCF_040649215.1 Micromonospora sp. NPDC049044
CCGTGTGTCCGACCTCGCTTTAACCCCCCAGCCCTCTTACCACCCCGCAAACCCCCCCCCCCCCCGCCGGGGGGGGGGGGGGGCCCCGGCCCCCGGGGGGGGGGGGGGGCCCGGCCCCCCCCCCCCCCCCACCACCTGTCCACCATCTCCCGCCCACGCCTGGACCCGCACCGCCACGATCGTGTGCGCGAAGGCCCGCCTACTGGGCCGTGCCGGCAAGCAGCCACCGCCGGACGGGGATCTCCAGAAGCACCCGGCCGTCTCCCCGGCTGACATCCCACCCGCCGTACTTGCTCGCGAACGTGGTGACGATCGCGTCCGGGAACGCGCTGTGCACCTGGGCGACGCCCTCGGCCACGACCGGCGCGTCGCCGCCCTCCAGGGCCAGGGACACCCGGGGGTCAGCCAGGATATTGCCGACCTTGACACTGCGGCTGTCGCAGCCGATCCACCAGGTCCCGGTGGCGTAGACGAACCAGACCGGCGTCAGGCGCGGGGAACCGTCGCGCCGCACCGTACAGAGCCAGACGTTGCGCTCCCGCGACAGGCGGAGGACGACGTCGCTCGGCGGAGCGGGGGCGGGCCCGGTCATCCGGCAAGTGGATCACAACGGCTCGGCGAGGGTGCCGCGGCCCGGCGGAGCCGCGTCCACAGCCGCCGGGGCCCAGGACGGGCGCCAGGTCTCCGCCGGGAGCGGGGTCAGGCTCGCCAGGTGGTCGATGATCGCCCGCAGGTCGGGGTGCGGGTTCGCCCGGGGCAGGATGAGCGACAACGGGTACGCGAGCGTCGGACGCCCGATCGGGATGCGGCGCAGGTCGTGGTTCGCCGGCCAGAGGTACCTGTCGCGCGAGCCGACGAGGGTGGCCACGTCGGCGGAGTCCGCGAGGACGTCGAGCAGAACCTCGTCGCCGAAGTGCGGCCCCGCCGCGTCGATGCGGAGGTCGAAGTCGGTGGCGAGCTGGTCGTAGAAGTCCGCCCACTCGCTGCGCGCCCTGATGCCCGGCACCCAGATCCGATGGCCGCGCAGCCGCGCCGGGGTCAGTGCTCGTGCGGCGGCCAGCGGGTGCCGCGGGCCGACGAGGAGTTCCAGCGGGGAGTCGAACGCGTGGATCATCCGCAAGCCGCGCGGCAGGGCGGCCACGTCGGTGACCGAGCGGAACGAGGCGTCGATGTCGCCGGCCTGGATCGCCGCGGCGGCCTCGCGCGGATCGTCGACCCGCAGGGTCACCACGTCGAGGTTGGTTTCCGGATGCGACAGCCAGTAGTCGTGCAGGACGACGGCCTGCGCGGATCGCAGGCCCAGCACGTCGATCCGCAGGGCCCGCGAGCCCGGTCTGATCGCGGCGACGGCACTGTCGACTCCGGCGACGACGCCCCGGGCGTGCGGGAGGAGGGCCTGGCCGTCGAGCGTCAGCTCGACCCCTCGGGCGGTACGGGTGAACAACCGCACGTCGAGTTCCCGTTCGAGGGCCGCGATCCGCTTGGACACGGCCTGTTGCGTCACGCCGAGTTCGTCGGCGGCCTGTTGCAGCTGCCCCAGCTCCGCCGCCCGGACGAACGACCGCACCGCCTCGGTATCCACCTGTGGATTATGCCCAGCCACAACCTGTGGTTGTGACTCGCCCGGATACCCGTTGTTTGATCCTCCGGCGGCTCGTGCGGTGGGATGCCCCGACCGCAACGTCGGCTGTCAGGGGGAGGCGCATGCCTACACGGTTGGGGCCGGATTTCGGTCGGCTGTGGTCGGCCTACGGGGTCAGCGCCTACGGCACGTGGCTCGCCTTCGGCGCGTTTGCGCTGCTCGCGGTGCGGGTGCTGGACTCGTCGGCGTTCGCCGTGTCGCTGCTGGAGGCGGTCGGGCCGGCCGTCGCGGCGATCGTCGCCGTCGCGCTCGGGCCGTGGGTCGAGCACCGGGCCAAGCGCCCGGTGATGATCGGGATGGACCTGGTCCGGTTCGCCGCGATGGTGAGTGTGCCGATCGCGTACGCCCTCGGCGTGCTGTCCTACGGCCAACTGCTGGTTGTCTCGGTTGTCTCCGGGACGGCGAGCATCGCGTTCACCGCCGCGTCCGGCGCGTACCTGAAGCATCTCGTCCGAGGCGAGCACCTGCTGGTGGCGAACGGAAGGTTCGAGGGCACGACCTGGACGGCGACAGCGGTCGGCCCGCCCCTCGGCGGTGCGCTCGTCGGGTTGCTCGGCCCGGTCGTCACGGTCCTGGCCGACGCGCTGAGCTACCTGCTGTCCGCGTTCGCGGTGCTGCGTATCCGGGGCGGCGATGTCGCCTCGCCCCGCGACGGGGTCACCCGGCTGCGCCCCGCCGACCTGTCGCACGGGTGGCGACTCATCCTCGGCGACCGCGTGCTGCGGGGCCTGTTCCTCAACTCGGTGCTGGTCGGCGGCCTCATCATGGCCACCGCCCCGCTGCTGGCCGTCCTCCTGCTCGGCGAGTACCACCTCCCGGCCTGGCAGTACGGTCTCGCCTTCGGCATCCCGGCGCTCGGCGGGTTCGTCGGTGCCCGGCTGTCCGCCCGGCTCGCGCACCGGTACGGCCGGCACCGGGTCATGATCGTCTCCGGGTGGCTGCGATCGGTGTTCCCACTCGGTCTCGCGTTCGTCAGTCCCGGCGTCCCCGGGCTCCTCACCGTGATCATCGTCGAGGGCCTGCTGATCACCTGCATGGGCATCTTCAACCCGGTCCACGCGACCGAACGCCTGCAACGGACCCCGGTGTCGCACACCGCCCGGGTGCTGAGCACCTGGAGCGCCAGCAGCAGACTCCTGCAGGCCGTCCTGACGGTGAGCTGGGGCGCGCTCGCCGCCGGCACCAGCCCGCTGGCCGCGATCACCGTCGCCGGCGTACTCCTGCTCGCCACCCCGCTGCTGCTGCCCCGGCGGTCACAGTGGGCGAGCCCGGAGCCGGTCCCGCCGGCCGACGGCGTCCGGGTCGGGTGACCCACCCGGCGCGGCGGACCGGTCGCCCGGATCACCGGTCCTTGCGGAGCAGGACCGTCACCGCCGCGCCGTCGGCCGTGCCGAAGGTGCCCTCGGTGGGATGTCCCAGCGCCGCGCCGAGGGCGCGCACGTGCAGGTCGACCACCGCCTCCACCAGGTCGGCAAGTACCGACACGGTGCCGCGGCCCTGTCGCCAACCCGCCAGGCACAGGCCGAGGCCGATGACCAGCGCAGGCCACCACAGCAGGCCGAGCGTCAGGTACAGCAGCCCCCAGCCCACCCGTCGGGCGGCGGCGGTGAAGTCGGCCTGCGCCAGGGCGAGCGGGTCCCGGGCCTCCTCGGGCAGCAGCAACCACAGTCGGGGCCAGGCCGCGGCCAGGTCCAGGCCGTAGCAGGCCCGCACCCGTACCGCCGTGGCGAGCATGCGGTCACCGATCCAGGTCGGCCGGTCCGGCTCGGTCACCGCGATCCGGTCGCAGGCGCGGGCGAGCGCCTGGGTGTCCGGCAGCGGTCCGGTGGCGCCGTCGCCAGACCGCAACCGGCGTGCCTTGTCCCGCAGGGCCTGCTCGTAGCGGTCCACGGCGGCGTGCCAGCGGCGCCGCCGCCGACGGGCCACGACCTCGCCGGCCCGGCCCCAGTCCTGCGTCCACAGGGTCACGACCAGGCGTTGCAGGCTCTCCGCGGCCGTCGCGGCGACGACGCTGGCCAGCACGACACCGAGCACGATCAGCAGCGCGGAGCCGGTGCTCCGGGTCGGCGTCCCGAGGATGATCCGGTCCAGCTCCTGCCGCAGCAGCCGCAGGTCCCACCAGTGGGCGTGGCCGAGCCGCACCGCCGCGGCGTACACCGCCACGAACACCACACCGGGCAGCGCCAGCCCGGCGAGCCACCGCTCCGCCAGCTTGCCGCCGAGCGAGGCGATCACCGCGTTCACGTGTCCATCCGAAACGTCGTCAGCGGGCAGTCCCACACGGCGCAGCGCGGCGGGTCGGCGTCCGGCCGGGGGATCTCCACCCGGTCGCACAGATCACCGGGGCACACCTGGACCACCTCCGGGCGGCGGCCGTGGATGCCGGCCAGGGGCAGGTAGCGGTGTCCCCGGACGATCGGGTCACCACCGACCAGCCCGCCGACCCGCATCAACTCGGTCACCTCGGCGAACACCGCGTCCACGCCCTGGTCGGACCGCTGACGGTCGCGCAGTCGGGCCAGGGCCTGGGCCGGTGCCGGCCCGAGCAGGTCGCCCACCTGCGCGATGTCGGCGCAGATCCGGGCCAGCCGGGCCGCCCGGTCGTCGTCGAGTCGCCTGTCCGGCACCGAGTGACTCATCGGTTGATTATCTCCTGTCGATGTCGGCGCGCGGCTGGCAGGCTGGGGGCAACCGCGAGGGGAGGGTGCGCCAGTGAGTCGCTTTGCGAGGGACGCCGTCGACCACTGGCGTCGTGTCGCGGCCGGGCAGCGGCGCGGGGACCGGCGGTGGGCCGAGGCCCAGGTGGAGCTGGGGGCCGCGCTGCTCGACAGGTACGACGCGGACCGGGCGCGGGAGGGCCTGATCGAGGCCACCGTCGTGCTGGAGGCCGCGATCCGCACGATGGCCGACTCCTTCCTGGCTGAGGAGTTGGGTACGGCGCACGGTCTGCGCGCGCTGGCCACGTACACCGATGTGCTGCTGGCCAGAGCCCGGATCGAGAGTGAGCCCCAGCTGCTGGACATCGCCGAGCAGTATCTGCGGTTCGCGGAGGACACCTCTGCCGACCTCGGCAACAGCGCGGTGCTGATGCTCAAGACCTGCCAGGTCTTTCGGGTCCGGCACGACTTCGACGGCTCGGTCGACACGCTCTACCGGCTCACGGCCATCGCCACGATGGCCGAGCAGTGGATCAGCGAGGAGCAGCGGCCCGCGTTGCGAGGCATCCACGCGGAGGCGCTGTTGCGCGCCTACCAGCTCACCGGGGTGGAGGACTACGTCGACGAGGCGCTGGAGCTGCTGTCCCCGGTGGACACCGTCGGGCCCGACCAGGACCAGATCGTCGTGCTGCGAGCCAGGTGCCTGCTGGCCAGGGCGACCGGGACCACCCACACCGCCGATGTCGAACGGGCCGTCGCGCTGCTGCGGGAACACACCCCGCAGAGCTACGAGCCGCGTTTCCTGCTCGGGCAGACGTTGCTCACCCTGGTCGACCGCACCGGCCGCGCCGAGTTGCTCGGCCAGGCCTGGGAGGAGTTCGCCGCAGCGCTGAGCACCGTCGGAGAGCGGCACCCGCACCATCGGATGGCGCTCGCCAGCCTCTCCACCGTCGGCATGAAGACGCACCAGCTGACGGGTGACGTCTCTGCCCTGGAGGTCGCGATCGGCCTGCTACGCCGGGCGCTCGCGCTGTCCGTACGCGGCGAGGCCAACCATGCGTTGTACCTGGACCAGTTGGGCTACAGCCTCCGGCTGCTCTACGACGCCACCGGGGAGCCCGCCTATCTGGAAGAGGCTCTCGTCCTGCTGCGCGGAGCGCTGGACGCGCTGCCCGCGCGCGATCCGCGGCGTGTCGAGACCGGGTTGTCCATCGCCCAGGCGTTGCGGGCCACCTACCTGCGTACCGGCGAGAAAGCCCTGCTGACCGAGGCCACCGAGCAGGCGCTCGCCGCCGGGCGCATCGACTCCGGCGCGGTGCCGGTCCGGATCCAGGCCTTCGACAAGGCGGCCTACACGCTTACCGCGCTGGGTCGATGGAAGGAAGCGACGGATGCCTTCGACGAGGCCATCACGCTGCTGCCCCGGCTGGCCTCCCGGGGCCGTACCCGGCACGACCAGTACGCCGACCTCGGCTCGACGGCCGGGTTGGCGGCGACGGCCGCCTCCTGCGCGATCGGCGCCGGGCAGCCGGAGCGCGCTCTGGAGCTGCTGGAACGTGGTCGGGGCCTGCTGCTGCACCAGCGGTTGACGGCGGACGGCGAGTGGGCGGCACTGCAACGCGCCGACGGGCGTCTGGCGGCCGACTTCCAGCGGATGCGTCGGGACTTCGAAGCGCCCGTCCCCGAGTCCCCCCGACCCACCACCTTCGGCCGGGACCGGGAGACCGAGTGGAACGTGCTGCTGGCAACGATCCGGGAGTTGCCCGGCCTCGGTGGTTTTCTGCGCCCACCAAGCGCCCGGCAGCTGCTCGACCAGGTCGACCGGACCGTGATCGTGCCGATCGCGAGCGAGTTGCGCTGCGACGCGCTCATCCTGCGGGAGCACCGCGTGACGGTGCTGCCGCTACCGGATCTGTCGCTTGCCGACGCGATGACGCACCTGCGGCTGCTCCAGGAGGCCACCACCACCGCGTCCGACCCGGCGGCGGACGCCCGCAGCCGACTGCGCGCCCAGTCGGTGCTCACCGGCGTACTGGAATGGTTGTGGCAGGTCCTCGTCGGGCCGGTGCTGGACCGGGTCGACGCGCCCGGGGCAGCCGGCGAGTTGCCCCGCGTCTGGTGGTGCCCGGTCGGCCCGCTGGCGTTCTTCCCCCTGCACGCCGCCCAGGCCGGGGCCGGCCGGTCCGCCCTCGACCGGGTGGTCTCCTCCTACACGCCGACGGTGACAGCGCTCGCCCGCAAACCCACCGACCCGCGGCCGTCCCGGCCCGACGCCCGCTCCTGCGTCGTGGCGATGCGCGCCACCCCCGGCGGCCCGGGAGCGCTGCCCAGCGCCGAACGCGAGGCTGCGTCGGCGTCGGCAGCGCTACCCGGAGCGTGGCTCGGGCTGGACACGACGGCCACCCGGCAGCAGGTCCTGGACCGGTTGTCCGGCTCGGCGTACGCGCACTTCGCCTGCCACGCGGTGGCCGATCCGCACGACCCGGCGCAGGGCCGGCTGCTGGTGCACGACCACCAGGACAGCCCACTCACCGTGGCTGACGTGTCCCGGCTCGACCTGGACGCGGAGTTCGCCTTCCTGGCGGCCTGCGCGACCGCCCAGGCCCCGCTGACCCTTGTCGACGAGTCGCTGCACATCACCGGTGCCTTCCAGCTCGCCGGGTTCCGGCACGTCATCGGCACCCTGTGGGAGATCGACGACGCGGTCTCCCTCGCCCTGACCACCGCCTTCTACGCGCACGGCGACCCGACCGGCGCCCCGGCGTACGCGCTGCACTCGGCAGTGCGGGCGCTACGGGACCGCTACCCGGTGGCACCGACGCTGTGGGCGGCGCACATCCACACCGGCGGCTGACCGTCGCCCGCCGGCGTCGCCGCCCGGTCGGGGTCAGCGGGTGAGCCGGACCAGTTCCCGGGCCTTCTCCGTGTGCGGATGGGTCGGGCCGTGCACGCGTTCGCACCCGGCCAGCGCGGCCCGCGCCTCCTGGCCCGCCCGCCGGTCACCCGCCTCGACCAGCAGCATCGCGAAGAGAGTCCGCATCTCCAGGGTCGCCGGATGGTCCGCGCCCCGGCCCCGTTCGCTGTCCGGCAGGGTGTCGGCGAGCAACCGGATCGCCTCGGCCCGCCGGCCCACTCCGGCCAGCGCTCTGGCCAGCGAGTGCCGGGCGTGCAGGCGTACGCCATCGGTGTTGCCGAGCACGCGCCCGGCGTCGTCCGCGAGCGTTCGGGCCTCGTCGACCGCCTCGGCCGCCCGATCGGCGTCGAGCAGGACGACAAGCAGGTTGCTGCGGGCCTGGAGCGTCACCTGGTTGGTGGGGCCCAGCGTCCTGGTCAGCCGCCGGACCACGTCGCGCAGGGCCCGCTCGGCCTGCTTGCTGCGCCCCTGCAGGTGGTGGAGTCCGGCCAGCTTCATCTGGCAGGACAGGGTGTCCGGGTCGTCCCTGCCCAACGTCCGCACCATGCCGTCGGCGACCTGCCGCAGCAGCGGCTCGGCCTCGTCGAACCGACCCAGCTCGATGAGCACCCAGCCGAGGTTGTTTCCGCTGCGCAACGTCTCGGCGTCCCCGTCGCCGAGCACCCGGCGCCGCGCCTGGTAGACGTCTCGTTGCACCCGCTCCGCGTCGGCGTGCGAGCCGCGCTGCCAGAGCGCGAAGGCCAGGCTGTGCTTGTTGCGCAGGGTGTCCGGATGTGTCGGCCCCAGTGCGGAGCTGCGCAACCCGACGATCTCCTGGTAGACGGTCACGGCTTCGTCGATGTCGTTGGTGCGCATCAACTCCTGTGCGTAACGCGACCCCGCCTCCAACGTCCGGGCGTCTGTCGCGCCGTACTGGTCGTGATAGGCGTGGTACTGCAGCCCGAAGGCCGTCGGACCACCGATGGTCTCGGTAACCGAACGGCCGTCCTGGGTGACGGTTATCTCGATGACCGGCCCGGACGACGTCGATTCGCGGGGTGGCGCGTCGTCGCGTCTACGGCTGCGGTTGAACCATCTGCCCACCGCACGCACCTCCCGCAGTGTCGACGACCGTCCGACCCGTCCCCGATGGCAGGCTACGGGTCGACGTCACACCATATCGCTCCCGCTCGATTCCGTCTCGGTGGCGACCCGTGCGCCCGGGCGGCGGCCGGGCAGTCAGGAGGCCGACAGTGCACGTCAGCCTGGCCACCAGCGCCGGCCGGACCGACCGGGGCAACGAGGACTTCGTCGGTGCGGTGCCCGGCGCTGTCGTCCTGCTGGACGGCGCCGGCATCCCGGGAGCGGAGTCGCTCTGCCGGCACGGGGTCGCCTGGTACACCCACCGCCTCGGCGGCGCGCTGCTCGGCCTGCTGTCGGCCGGCGACGGACGGGACCTCGCGGCCGCCCTCGCCACCGCCATCGACGAGGTCGCCGCCGCACACCGGCACACCTGCGACATCGTGGATCCCCGTAGCCCGCAGGCGACAGTCGTACTGGCCCGCGCCCACCGGGGCCGGCTGGACTATCTGCTCCTCGCGGACTCCTACCTCGTCCTCGACCAGACCGACGGCGGCCCGCAGGTGATCACCGACGAGCGTGAGGTGGTCGCCCGGCGCGACTGTTCCGTGCCGCTGAGCGGTGTCGCCCGGGGGACACCGGAGTACGACAGCGTCCGCGCCTCCTGCGCCACGGCGCTGCGCGCCCGCCGGAACCGGCCGGGCGGCTACTGGATCGCCAAGGACGACCCCCGGGCGGCGTGGGAGGCGGTGACCGGCAGCCGGCGCCTCGCCGACCTGAACGGCATCGCGCTGCTCAGCAACGGCGCCAGCCGCCTCGTCGACCCGTACCGCCGGACCGACTGGCAAGGTGTGCTGGACCTGCTCGCCGCCGACGGCCCGGCCGGCCTCATCCGTCGCGTCCGGCAGGCCGAAGCCGAAGCCGGCGGCGGCCCCGATGGTCAGGCACCGGACGACGCCACTGTGGCGTACTGCCCGCACCTGTCGGGCTGAGGACCCTCCATCAGCAGGCTCGCGGGACCAGGAACCACCCACCCCAGTACGCTCGGTAGGTTCTGGTGCGCCAGACGCGACGGAGGCGGGGTTGGTGGCGGTTCTACGGGTGACAACTCGCAATGCGCGGTTCCAACAGTGGGAGGCGCTGTTGGGCAACCGCACCAAGCGTCAGCGCAGCGGCGAGTTCCTCGTTCAGGGCGTCCGACCCATCACGCTGGCGATCCAACTCGGGTGGCAGGTCCGCCAGCTCCTCTACAACGCGGACGCGCACCTGTCCGCCTGGGCGCGCGAGACCCTCGACGCGGCCGGTGCGACAGTGGTCGCCGTCGCCGGCGAGCTGATGGTCGAGCTGGGCGGCAAGGCGGACACCGCCCCGGAGTTGCTCGCCGTCGTGGCGTTGCCCGATGACGACCTCGGTCGCATCCCGGCCGGTCCGGACCTGCTCGCCGTCGTGTTCGACAGGCCCACCAGTCCCGGCAACATCGGGACGCTGGTCCGCTCGGCGGACGCCTTCGGCGCCGGTGGCGTCATCGTCACCGGCCACGCCGCCGACGTCTACGACCCCAGGTCGGTCCGGGCCAGCACGGGCTCGCTCTTCTCCGTCCCCGCGGTGCGGGTGCCCTCGCACCGGGCGGTGCTCGACTGGGTCGAGGCGATCCGCGCCGACGGCGTCGACGTGCAGGTGGTGGGGACCGACGAGAGTGGTGCGGTGGAGGCGGCGGAGTACGACTTCACCAGGCCGACCCTGCTGGTGGTCGGCAACGAGACGGCCGGGCTGAGTTCGGCGTGGCGCGACGCCTGCGACCACCTGATCCGGATCCCCATGGTGGGCATGGCCAGCTCCCTGAACGCCGCCACGGCCGGATCGGTCGTCCTGTACGAGTCGGCCCGCCAGCGGGCCCACAAATGACGGCTTCCGCGCGTCAGGGGATGAGCCGGTCGAGCAGTTCGAAACGCTCGTACGGCTGGTCGTAGTCGCCGAAGTGCCCGTCGTCGCGCACGATCTGGGTGCCGCCGAGTCGCTCGAACATGGCGCGCCCCTGGCGGTCGTCGCAGCCGTACGGGTCCTTTGTCGAGTTGATGAAGTAGATGTCGCGCACGTGGGACCGGATCGCGGCCCAGTCGTAGCTCTGCTGCAGGACCGGTTCCTCGCTGGTGTTGGGCGGGGTGCAGTAGCCGGCGACCAGGATCGCCTGGGCGACTGTCGCGTCGATGTGCTCAAGGAGCGCCAGCAGGAGCGCCGCGCCGCCGGAGTGGCCCACCAGGACGGTGTCCTCGTCGAAGCGGTGCCCGTCGAGCACCTTCGGCAGGAAGGTGGCGATCGGCTCGACGTTGATGCCCGGGTGGTGCGGCACCTCGACCGCGTACCCCCGGGCCTCCAGTCGCCTGGCCAGCCAGCGGTACCAGACGACGTCCGGGTTGCCGCCGGTCCCGTGGAAGATGATCGCCCTGCGCCCCACAGTGCCCCCTTCGGATCGACGTCCAGATCCAACCACGTGATCCGCCCGAGCGCCTCCGGCGCCCCGCGAGGCGAGAACCCGAGCAGTCAGGGAATCAGGACGATCAGCACAACCGCGAGCAGCAACGTGGCCGGCAGCAGCCAGCGGACGACCGCGAGCAGCATGGGTGGGGTGGTGAAGGGCTCCGCACCGGTGCGTGGGTCGATGATCCGATCAGCGAAGATGCGATCCGAGGCGATCGGCCACCATGCGGCGGCCAGCAGAAACAGGCCTGCGGTCAGTAGTGTCACCGCCGAGACATGGGCGATCGGCGTGGACCACAGCACCACCGGGGCCGCCGGCACCATGGGTACGACCGCCATGAGAATCGCCCGGGCCCGGCCACGGCGGAACAGCGCCGGACGGAACACGACTGCCAGGACGAGCGGGAACACGGCGGTGCCGACAGCGACACCCGCCACCTGCCCGAAGGTCACCTCGGCCGGCCCGCTGTGCACCAGCCCGTCTACCCCGTCGAGAAGCGCGAAGACTCCGGTCAGTGTCGCGAACGCCTGAGCGGTGGGCAGCAGAATCTTGCGTACCGCATCCCCCGGGCGTCGGCCCGGGGCGTGTACGTCTGTCAGTGACTGGGCGTAGGTGATGGGGTCGCCGAATTCTTCGGTGGGCGTCTGGCCGCTGTCGGCGCAGTAGGCGTCCACCTCGGCCAGCACCTCACCGATGCGGTTGCCGGGCACCTCCCGCAGCCGCAGTTCGGTGATGAGGGTGTCGCGCCACGGGTCCATCACCTGACGAGCATGAATCATGGCGTCTCCTGGGAGGTCGTGAGCGTGCGCTTGGTCGCGTCCACGAACCGGTCCCAGTCCCGGGAGCGGTTCGCCAGGTCACGGTGACCTGCTGGGGTGAGAGCGAAGTACTTGCGGCCCGGGCCCGCAGCCCCGGTCTGCCACGTCGAACGCACGAGCCCGTCCATCTCCAGCCGAGCGAGCAGCGGATAGAGAGTCCCGCCCTTGACGGTGCCGAGCCCGGCATCGTCCAGTCGTTGAGCGATGGCGTAGCCGTACTCCGGTCCGTCGGCCAGCACGCCGAGCACGCAGAGAGTGAGTGCCCCTCTGAGCCATTCGGCGGGCCACTGAGTCACGCATAGATAGTATGGCAATCTAGATTGCCACACAACCTATCGTGGGTGGCGCGCTCCAGGAGCCGGTGTCAGCCCAGCGGCACCTGCGCCGGCCGCTCGGCGGTCCCGGCGGCACGCACACCCTCGGGAGTGGCGATCGGGGTGGCGACGATCCGGCTGGGCAGCACCGGCGCGTCCCGGCCCGTGCCGCGCCGGTCGCCGCCGGAGGACTGCTCGTGGTAGTCCTGCTCGACGTTGACCGTCCAGACGTCATGCGTAGTGCCGGTGGCGATGTTCTCGGCGGTGAGCATCGCGGTGAGCATCGAGTGGTCCTGGTTGTTGTAGCGGTGCATGCCGTTGCGCCCCACCGGGTGCACGTTCGGCACCGCCTCGGCCAGCCACCCCCGGATCACGTCCACGTTGTGCTGGTAGCGCTCGTCGTACACCGGGTAGGCCTTCGGCATCCGCACGACGTAGCCGGCCTCCACCACGCCGGGCCGCGCCAACCCCAGCCGCTCCAGCTCCGCGGTGGCCAGGGTCACGAGGTCGGCATCCGGGGTACGCCACATCTCGTCGTCCTCGAACACGAAGTACTCCAGGCCCAGGCAGGTGCGGCCGTCCTTGACCAGGTACGGCGACCAGGAGCCGAAGTTCTGGATCCGGCCCACCCGCACCCCCGGATCGTGTACGTAGATCCAGTTGTCCGGGAACGAGAACTCCGCCGGCACCACCAGCGCGACCGTCAGGAAGTCGCGGTAGCGCAGGTCGGCGGCGCAGGCCAGCACCTCCGGCGGCGCCGGCGGGTGAAGCGCGGACACCAGCTCCGAGATCGGCATCGACGAGATCACGTGGTCGGCCGCCTCGGTGCGTTGCCCGCCAGTGCCGTTCACCGTCACGCTTATCGCTCGCCGGCGTGCCGGGTCGCGGTGCACGGCGGTGACCCAGCTGCCTGTGGAGATGTGCCCGCCACGGTGGCGCACCTGCTCCGCGCAGCGCTCCCACATCATCCCCGGCCCGTACTTCGGGTACTGGAACTGCTCGATCAGGCTTGTCACGTCAGTGCGGTACCGCTTGGGCAGCAGCGCGTTGCGGATCGCCGTGGCCAGTGACAGGTTCTTGATCCGCTGCGCGGCCCAGTCCGCCTGCAACCGGTCCGCCGGCATCCCCCAGACCTTCTCGGTGTACGTCTTGAAGAAGATCGAATACAGCCGCCAGCCGAACCGGGCCGACACCCAGCCCTCGAAGTGCGACTGGTCCCGGGGCGGCCGGAGCCGGGCGTGGGCGTACGAGCCGAGGCAGCGGGCCGCCTCCGACAGCCCCAGGTTGCGCAGGGCGTTGCCGGCGCTGAGCGGGTAGTTGAACAGGGCGCCCCGGTAGAAGATCCGGCTCATCCGGGGCCGGGTCAGGAAGTCCTCGTCGGGCAGGATCTCGTGCCAGAACGCCTCCACCCGGGGCACCTTCGTGAAGAACCGGTGCCCGCCGATGTCGAACCGCCACCCGTCGCGTTCCACGGTCCGGCTGATCCCGCCGACCACCTCGTCGGCCTCGAAGACCCGCACCGTCCGGCCGTGCCGGAGCAGTTCGTACGCCGCCGTGAGCCCTGCCGGTCCCGCGCCGATGACCACCGTGCCGTGCTGCTCGCCCATGCCGCCGCACTCCCTGTCCTGCGTCATCGTCGGAGGCGCCGCGCCTACCCGTTCTGCGCCGAATGTCACTCCCGGTCAACGATCGTTTCCGCTCCGGAGTGGCGTCTGGCGGCGTACAACGGGTTGGCCCACACTCCTGTGCGGCGGGTGGACCGGCGAACCGGGGGGCGGGGCGGATGCACCGGTGGCGGAGCGGCGCGGCGACGCTGGCCGTCCGAGTGGCCGCGGCAGGCCGGGTCGGAGCGCGGCTGGCCCGCCGGGTGCCGCCGCCCTGGCCGTACGTGATCGGCCTGTTCCTCGGCGCGAAGCTGCTGCTCACCCTGCTCGGGCTCCTGGTCCTGCACTCGTGGGACGGCGTGCCCGGGGCGCCGCCGCCGGACGAGGCGCTGATGTGGGCGCAGCAGCGCGACATCTCCGGGCACCGGTGGATCTCCTTCTGGTTCGCCTGGGACGGGCTGCTCTACCTGCGGCTGAGCGAGCTGCCCCTGACCGGGCCGTGGCGGGACTTCGGCTTTCCGCTGCTCTACCCGTTCCTGGCCCGGCCGGTCGGCGCGCTGCTCGGCGGCGACAACGCGTTGGCCCTGCTGTTGATCAGCAACGTCGCGTTCCTGCTGGCGCTCTGGTACGGCTACCGGCTGGCCGAGGTGCTGCTCGGCGACCCGCCCGCGGCCCGCCGGTTCACCAGGTACCTGGTGTTGCTGCCGACCGCGTTCCTGTTCCAGGCGGCGCTGACCGAGTCGCTCTTCGTCTGTCTCGCGTTGGCCGCGTTCTACCACGCCGAGCGACGCCAATGGCTGCTGGTCGGTGTGCTGGGCTACTTCCTGGCGATGAGCCGATCGGTCGGCCTGCTCGTCGCGCTGCCGCTGGCCCTGGTCCTGCTGCGCCAGCACGACTGGCGGCTCGGCCCCCGCGCCCTGCTCGGCCACCTACGCACCGGCTGGCCGTTGCTGCTGCTGCCCGCCGGCTGGTTCACCTTCATGGCGTTCTGCCGCTGGCGCGGCGGGGACTGGTTCGCCTACCAGCACGCCCAGCAGACCGGATGGGGCATCGAGGTGCAGAACCCGTTGCCGGTGCTGCTGAACGGGCTGGCCGGGGAGCCCCGCGACGCCGCCCGGGTCCTCTTCGCCGTGGCCGTGTTGGCAGTCCTGGTCGCCGGGTTCCGCCGCCGGGAACTGGCCTACCTGGTGTACGGCGTACTCATGGTGCTGGTGCCGCTGTCGATGGGCCCGGCGGTGTACCGGAGCCTGCTGCGGTACCTGCTCGCCGCGTTCCCGGTGGCCCTGGTGTTGGCCCGGTGGGCCCGCCACGGCGGCATCGACGTGTGGCTGACCGCGAGCCTCGCCGTGGTGCAGGGTGCGTTGTTCGTGCTCTGGCTCACCTACTGGACCCACATGATCATCTGATTGGGCTGGCCGTCGACCGGGCAGAAGGTGGGGGTGAGCGAGCCGCTGGTGCGCCTCGACGACCTCGGGGCCTGGTTGATCAAGGGCAACGCCGACCTGGTCGACCTGACCACCCGGTTCGCCCGGGACCCGCAGGTGACACGTTGGTGCGTACGCCCCGGCTACCGGGCGCGGCTGATGGGCGCCGGACAACCTGTCGTCTTCTGGGCCAGCGGCAGTCGCACGCGACTGCCCTACGGGTTGTGGGGGATCGGTCGGGTCACCGGGCCGGCCGAGCCAGGCCCGCCGGGGCAGCCCTGGTCGGTGCCGCTGGACCTGCCCATCCTCGCCGAACGGGACCGGGTGCCCCGGCGGCGACTCCGCGCTGACGAGCGGCTCGCCGCCCTGGAGGTGTTCCGTCAACCGCAGGCGGGCAACCCGTCGTACCTGACAGTGGCGCAGTTCGCGGCACTGCGTACCCACCTGCCCGGCTGAGCGCGCGGACAGCCGGGGCCCGGCGGGGACCACGGCGACGAGCCTGTGCGAGGCTGCTCCCCGTCCCTGGCGCCCTACCCGAGTGGAGGTCCGGTGTTCGCCCTGCCGCTGACCGAGGGGGTCGAGCTGCGCCCGCTGAACCCGTGGCGGGCCGAGGAGTTCCTCGCCCACCTGGACCGGGCCCGGGAGCACATCCAGCCCTGGGTGTCGCCGTCGTTCGTCGCCACCGACCTGCCGTCGGCCCGCGCGGTCTTGCAGCGGTACGCCGACCGGTGGGCCAGCGACACCGGCGGCATCTGGGGGCTGTGGTGGCACGGCACGCTCGTCGGCGGCGTCATGTTCGTGTCGTTCGACGTCGTGCTCGGCATCTGCGAGGTCGGCTGCTGGCTGGAGCCGGCGGCACAGGGACGGGGCATTGTCGCCCCGGCGATCCGCCGGATCGTCGACTGGGCGGTCCGCGAGCGCGGCATCAAGCGGGTCGAGTGGCGGACCAATGCCGCAAACGCCCGCAGCATCGCCCTGGCCCGCCGCCTCGGCCTGCGCCACGACGGCACCCTGCGCCAGCTCTACCCGAGCCCGCGCGGACGCATCGACCTGGAGGTCTGGTCGGTCCTCGCCGACGAGTGGCTGGCCCAGCCCGCCACCTCGCAGCCGACAGTCCACTGACGACGGCGCTTTTGTCGTACCCCGGCGGCACCATCCATCCATGGCCGTCCCCGCGCTCACCCCCCGTCCCGACCCGCCGCGTTCCGTGCCGCTGCGTGAGGCGCGCACCCGGTTCGGTCAGCTCGTCGCGCTCGCCGAGCTGACCGACGCGGTCACCGTCGTCACCCGCGACGGTGATCCCCGCCCGGTCGCCGCGATCGTTCCCGCCGTGGCCGCCCGCAGCGGCGCCCAGGCCCGCGCCGACGCCGACCGGCTCGCCACTGTCACCGCTGGCTGGGCGCGCCGGCTCGACGAGCAGCACCGCCGCAGCACCCAACGGCACGCCGCCGAGCTGGCCGCGATCCGCACCGCGCTGGCCGAGGCGTGGGCCGAGCTGGATCGCCGGGTCGTCCCGGGCAGCGACCCCACGCTGGCCCGACTGCGCGCGGCACACCACGACCTGCTCGCCGGCTGACCGCATCCACGGGCCGCTCGTCCGCCGACCGCGTCGGGCCGGCTCACCGCGTGCGCGCCGGCTGTGCCGCCCGCGCGGGCCGGCGGGTCCGTGGCCCGGCGGTCACCCGACCGCCGGGTACGCGTGCGTGTCGGTCGCCTTGACCGCCGCCCAGACCCGTTGCCCGGGGATCAGCCGCAGTTGGGCGGCGGCGGCCGGCGTGACGTCGGCGGCCACCCCGATCGGGCCGTCCAGTTGCACCCGCAGGTTGTCGCCGTGCCGCTGGACGCCGGCCACCGTGCCCGCCCAGGTGTTGCGCGGGCTGCCCTCCGGCCGGGACGGGTGCAGGGCCACCGCCGCCGGGCGGAACGCCACGAACGCCTCGCCGTCCAACCGGTCGGCGACGGTGAGGGTCAGCTCGGGCGCGACGCGTACCCCGTGCCCCTCGGCGGAGCCCCGGTAGAGGTTCAGCCCGACCAGGCGGGCCACGTAGTCGGTGCGCGGACGAGCGGTGACACTCGGCCCGTCGCCCTCCTGCACCACCCGGCCACCCTCGACGATGACCAGCCGGTCGGCCAACGCCAGGGCGTCCAGCGGGTCGTGGGTGACAAGCACCGTCGCGCCGGGGTGCCCGGACAGGTGCCGGTGCAGCTCCGCGCGGGTGTCCAGCCGGGTGCGGGCGTCCAGCGCGGCGAGCGGCTCGTCAAGCAGCAACAGTGCCGGCGACACGGCCAGCGCGCGGGCCAGCGCCACCCGCTGGGCCTGACCGCCGGAGAGCTGCCGGGGGCGGCGGTGCGCGTGCGCGGCGAGCCCCACCCGGCCCAGCCAGTCCCGGGCGGTGGCGCGGGCGGCCCGCCGGTCCACCCCGTGCCGGCGCGGCCCGAAGGCCACGTTGTCCAGGGCGCTGAGGTGCGGAAAGAGCAGATAGTCCTGGAAGACCACACCGATCGGTCGGCGTTCGGTGGGCACCCAGCCCCGCTCCGCCGGCCGGTCCAGGTCGACGCCGTCGAGCGTGACGTGCCCCGCCGTGAGGGACTGCAGCCCGGCCAGTGCGCGCAACGCGGTGGTCTTGCCGGCACCGTTCGGCCCGAGCAGCGCGACCACCTCGCCGGGTGCCACCCGCAGCGGGACGTCCAGTCGGAAGGCACCCCGGTCGACGACGAGCCGGGCGTCGAGCAGCGCGGACCTCATGCGCTCGTCATCCAGCGCTCCCGCAGGGCCACCAGAATGCCCACCGACACGACGAGCAGCACCAGGCTGAGCACGATCGCGGACTCCAGGTCGGTCTCCAGGGCCAGGTAGACGGCGAGCGGCATGGTCTGGGTGCGACCGGGATAGTTGCCGGCGAAGGTGATTGTCGCCCCGAACTCGCCAAGTGCCCGCGCCCAGCAGAGCACCGCCCCGGCGGCCAGCCCGGGGGCCACGAGCGGCAACGTGACGTGGGTGAAGGTGGTCCACCGCCCGGCGCCGAGCGTGGCGGCGGCCTCCTCGTAACGGTGGTCCGCGGCGCGCAGCGCCCCCTCCACGGCGATGACCAGGAACGGCATGGCGACGAACGACGCGGCCACCACGACGCCAGTGGTGGTGAAGGGCAGGGTGACGCCGAACGTGGCGTCCAGCCAACCGCCGAGCAGCCCTCGTCGCCCGAAGACGAGCAACAGCGCCACCCCGCCGACCACCGGGGGCAGCACCAGTGGCACGGTGACCAACGCGCGGACCAGTCGGCGGCCGGGGAACTCGACCCGGGCCAGCACCCAGGCCAGCGGCACCCCGAGCAGCAGGCAGAGCACTGTGGCCAGGGTCGCGGTCTGCACCGACAGTCGCAGCGCGGTGAGCGCCCCCGGCGCGGTGAGCCGCTGCGGCAGGGTCGCCCAGGGTGCCCGGACGACCAGACCGACGAGTGGCAGGACGAGGAAGAGCAGCCCCAGCCCGGCGGGGATCACCAGCGCCACCGGCACCCGCCCGCGCCGTCGCGAGGTGGCGTGTTCGAGGACGGCGCTCATGGCGCCTGGAAACCCGCCTCGGCGAGGATGGCCCGCGCCGGCGTCGAGGTGACGTACGCGACGAAAGCCCGCGCGCCGTCCGGATTGGGCGCGTCCCGCAACGCCACGATCGGGTAGTCGTTGATCGCCCGCGCCGACTCGGGAAACTCGACGCCTGTCACGTCGGCGCTCGCGGCCCGCGCGTCGGTGCGGTAGACCAGGGCGGCGTCGACCTCGCCGAGCTTCACCTTGGCGAGCGCGCCCTTGACGTCCTGCTCCAGGGTGACCGGGGTCAGCGTGACGCCGGCCGCGTCCAGGGCGGTGCGGGCGGCCGCCCCGCAGGGAACCTGGTTGGCGCAGAGCGCCACCTTCACGCCGGGCCGGCTCAGGTCGGCCAGCCCGGTCACAGCTGCCGGGTTGCCCCGGGGCACCGCGATCACCAACTGGTTGCGGGCGAAGACGCTCGGTGCGCCGTCGGCGGCGCCGGCCTTGGTGACAGTTGTCATGTTCGTCGGGGAGGCCGAGGCGAACACGTCCGCCGGGGCACCCTGGTTGATCTGGTTGGCCAGCGCGGAGCTGCCGGCGAAGTTGAGGGTCACGGTGCTGCCCGGGTGCGCGGCCTCGAAGTCCTTGCCGATGCGGGTGAACGACTCGGTGAGCGAGGCGGCTGCGAAGACCGTCACCGTGCCGGTGACCCGACCGTCGTCGGCCCCACCGGACGACTGGTCACCGCCAGCCCCGCAGCCGGCGACAGCCACCGCCGCCACGAGTGCGGCAACCGGCGTGCGCACCGCCCGCGCGCTCATCAGGTCGCCCGTCCCCGGGCCGGACCGGGCGCGGCCCGCTCCACCACCACGGTCGTCGACTTGATCACCGCGACGGCCACCGACCCGACCTGCAGATCCAACTCGTCGACCGCCTCCCGGCTCATCAGCGACACGACCCGGAACGGGCCGGCCTGGATGTCGACCTGGGCCATGACGGCGTCCTTGCGGACGTCGACAACGATGCCGCGCAGCCGGTTACGGGCTGAGGAGAGCTCGGCGCCCGCGTCCGGGTCGGCGGCCTGGGCGCGGGCGAAAGCCGCCAGGTCGACGCCGTCGATGATCCGATGACCGTGCTCGTCGCGCCCGGCGGCGAGTCGCCCGGCGTCCACCCAGCGGCGGATGGTGTCGGCGCTGACGCCGAGCAGGTCGGCGGCCTCTCCGATCCGGTACGTCGTCACCGGCCCACCTTAACCCCCGCACCTGCGAGCCCAAAAGGCCCATCCGGGCCGCATCCACCCACGTCGACAGGACGTCGATGCCGGCAGTTGCGGCCATCGACCCCGGTCACGGCGCAAGATCGTGCTCGATCCAGGAAGTAGTGGCATCGGGATGTCGGTGAGGCCACTACTTCCCGGATCGAGCGTGACCATCCGAGGCGAGCCCCGCGCCCAGCGGGGCGCGGGGGCGCGGGGCGGGCGGGCCGTGGCGGCTCCGCCCGCCCCGACGACCCGCTCAGCAGTTGCGGAGTTCGGGGGACTGGTTGAGCAGTTGGCCACGGGTCGACACGAAGCGGCGGTAGCGCTCCCCGTCGACAGCCGACGGGCGGAACGCGGCGACGCGGTGGCAGTTCTGGAAGGCCAGGCGTACGCCGAAGTGCCGTTCCAGGCCGGCGCGGATCGCGTCGCTCGCCAGCGCGCGCAGCAACTGTCCCCGATCGGCGTCGGTGGGCGGCGCGACGACGTTGTCGGCCAGGTCGGCGTCGCCGGCCGCCAGTTCGGCCACCACCCGGCTGACGGTGGCCCAGGCGTACGGGAGTGAGTCGCGGACGCAGGCGATGAAGGCCTCGTCGTCGACGGGGCCGCGTTCGGCGGCGTCGAGCAGGGCGGGCGGGACGGTGAGTGACATGGTTCTCCTCCGCTTCAGCTAATGATTACCGTTTTCATTAACGGCGTCGACCGAGCAGACCACGTCATCGGACGGACGTCAACGATCAGCGGGCGTGGCGCGCCACGACCCGCCCGGGGAATTTGGGAATGACAGCAGGTCAGGGTCGGCGGGGATGGCCCTTGAGGTGCCGACCCAGCTCGCGGGCGATCTCCCGGTTGGCGTCCCGCTCGGCAAGCGTCTGCCGCTTGTCGTAGGAGCGCTTGCCCTTGGCCAGGGCCAACTCGACCTTGGCGTAGCCGTTCTCGAAGTACATCGACAGCGGGACCAGAGTCACCCCGCCCTCGCGGACCTTGTCCAGGATCCGGTCGATCTCGGCCCGGTGCAGCAGCAGCTTGCGGTTGCGACGCGGGGCGTGGTTGGTCCACGTGCCGTAGGCGTACTCGGCGATGTGCAGGCCGTACAGCACGATCTCACCGTCGCGTTCGTGCGCGAACGCGTCCACCAGCGAGGCCCGCCCCTCGCGCAGCGACTTCACCTCGGTGCCGACCAGCACGATGCCCGCCTCGTACGTCCGCAGCACCGTGTACTCGTGGCGGGCCTTCTTGTTCGACGCGATCAACCGGCGTTCGGGCTGCTTGGACGGGCTCACCCCGCGACGATATCCGGCCGCCGCCTCAGCCGGCCCGCCCGGCTCCGTCGGCCGCGGGTCGCCCTCGGCGCAGCTGCCCGGTCAACTCCCGTACCGCCGCCGCGAACTCGTCCTGCGACTCACACGGCCAGTGTCCCAGGATCGGTGGGGGGACGCTGTCGCTGGGCGCCGGCACCACATCCTCCGGGTCGACAAGTCGGCGGTCCACCATCGCCGCCGGCCCGGTGAGCGTTTCGGCCTTTCCGGGCCGGTGGGCGGCGAAGATCCAACCGCCGATCGGGTCGGTGTCGCGCCACAGGTTGATCCAGCGCCAGCCGACCCGCTCGCCGATCTCGCGCAGCGCCGGCTCGTCGGCGTAGGCCGGGAACAGCCGCGAGTACAACCGACCCAGAGGCGAGCCGTAGGTCAGCAGGGCGACCCGGTCGGTGATCCGGGTGGGCAGTTGCAGCACCGTGGCGGCGAGCAGCACCGAGCCGTGGCTGTGCCCGGCCAGCAGCACGCCCTGCCCCTGTTCCACCAGGTAGGAGATCCGCTTGGCCAACTCCGGCACGGCCCGCTCGGCGTAGCAGGGCGGCGCGAACGGGTGCGCCGCCCGGGGCCAGAACGTGCCCAGGTCCCAGAGCACACCCACGTACCTGCGGAACTGCGCGGTCCGGTACGCGAAGATGCCTCCCACCACCAGGCCGAGCAGGATCGCGGCGATCGCGTAGCTGCCCGACCCGATCAGGAAGTTGACCATGCTCTCGGGCACTCCGACGTAGCGCTGCGCCAGTTCGCCAGGCGGGAGCTGGAGCAGACCGAGCACGCTTGTCGACAGGCCGAGCGCCGCCAGCCCGGCGTACACCACGGAGAGCGGTTCCAACCGCTCGGTGAACCGGGCGCGGGCGATCGCCTGTTCGACCCGGCGCAGCCGGTCCGCCGCCGACGGGGGCGCGAGCGGGAAGTCGGCGGCCACGATCGCCCGCGCGGCCCGCCGCCGCCCGCGCCGGGTCAGCCTGGTCATCACCGCCGCCACCAGCAGGGCGCTCAGCACCGCCAGAAAGAACCCGAAGATCGCCCACTTGTACGCCAGGGGCGGGCTGGTCTCCAGGCCGTCCGCGGTCGTCCCCTCGCGATCGAGCAGGTCCGCCACCCGGTAGACCAGCTCGGCGGAGAACGCCACGGCGAGGCCGGCGGCGATCGTGACGAAGACCGGCGCTCCCAACGCGCGCAGCGGCGCCCCGTGCTGCCCGCCGCCCCGCCGCCGGAGCACCAGCGCGGCCAGGGCGGTGATCAGCATCATCTGGCTGACGAACAGCCAGGCCACGATCGCCCCGTAGCCGGGCAGCGCGACGCCGTGTGGCCACGGGGCCGGGCTGATGACGATGTGCACGATCACCAGCATCGTCACACCGCAGGCGATCGTGCGCAGCCCGCGGAAGAGGGCGTCCACCCGGGGTGCCGGGTCGGTGCGGTCGATGCTCGGCACCACGGTGAGCAGGACCAGGCAGGCCAGCAGCAGCCCGCCGGTGGCCGCCAGCAGGATCACCATCACCCAGGAGCGGTGCTGGCTGGCCCGGGCGGCCAGCAGGCTGCCGTCAAGGGTGGCGAACGCCGCCGCGACGTGGACCGAGCGCAACCGACCCACCAGCGGCTCGCCGTCCCACTGGCCGACCGCGCTGAGCTGGTGTTTCGAGGTCGGGGTCGACGGGCTCCGGAACGCGTCGAACGAGTGGCCCGGTCGGGCGCCCAACCACCAGACCAGCCCGATGGCGGCGACCGGCACCAACGACAGCACACCCAGGCGCAGCCCCGGCGGGCGTTCACCGAGCCAGGACAGCCAACTCCGCCCGGCCAGGCACGACGGGGTGTCCATGCAGCGCCAGGCGACCAGGTCCAACGCCGCCCCGACGATGGAGAGCACATAGAGCATGGTGAGGGTGAGGGCGAGCACCCGGCACAGCGCCATGAAGCCGAGCTTCGAAGCGGGGCTCGCCGGGCGCATCCACAGCGCCACGTTGCAGAGCATGAACGGCAACAGGAACACCAGCGACAGCGTCCGCACGGCCGTGCCGGAGGGCAGGTCGCTCCACCGGTACGCCTCGAGCGTCACCCCGTCCGTCCCGGTCGAGTCCGGGTAACCGGGGCGCGGTCGGTAGAACCCGCCACTGCGGTCCCCGGCGACCTGGTGCACGTACGGCCGGCCCAGCACCTGGTCCGCCCCCGCGCCGGAGACGCCGTGCACCCGCAGCTCCACCATCCCGCCCGACGTGGTCGGTCCGGTCGGCGACACGTCCGCCATGGGCCCCCCGAGGTGTGCGCGGCAGCCGGCGCGTCGTCGACGTGCGACCACCCACGCGGCTCCCCGGCTTACCCATCCCGTACCCGGTCAACCGTCCCGGCGCGGCCGGGCCGTGGTGCGCACGACAGACGACAGGTGGTTTCATGGCGCCATGGCGAATCCGGTGATCCTGACCGTCGACGACGACCCCGTGGTGTCCCGTGCGGTGGCCCGGGACATCCGCCGCCGCTACGGCGACCGCTACCGGGTGCTGCGGGCCTCCTCCGGCCCGGAGGCGCTTGACGCGCTGCGGGAGGTCAAGCTGCGCGGCGAACAGGTGGCGTTGCTCCTGGCCGACCACCGGATGCCGGAGATGACCGGGGTGGAGTTCCTGGAAGCGGCGATGGACATCTTCCCGGCCGCCCGCCGGGTGCTGCTCACCGCCTACGCGGACACCGACGCCGCGATCGAGGCGATAAACGTGGTGGACCTGGACCACTACCTGCTCAAGCCCTGGCATCCGCCGGAGGAGAAGCTGTACCCGGTGGTCGACGGGCTGTTGGAGGCGTGGTCGGTCACCCCGGACGCGGCCAGCGCCGAGATCCGGGTCGTCGGGCACCGCTGGTCGGCGCCGTCGTTCAAGGTTCGTGACTTCCTGGCGCGCAACCTGGTGCCGTACCGGTGGATGCTCTCCGACGACCCGGAGGGCGCCCGCCTGCTCGACGCGGCCGGGGCCACCGAGGCGGACGTGCCGCTTGTGGTGACGGCCGACGGGAAGGCGTTGGTCGCCCCCAGTGAGGCCGAGTTGGCCGCGCTGGCCGGGTTGACTGTGGTGCCGGCGTCGGACTTCTACGACCTGGTGGTGATCGGTGGCGGCCCGGCCGGCCTCGGTTCGGCGGTGTACGGCGCGTCGGAGGGGCTGCGCACCGTGCTCGTCGAGCGGCGGGCGACCGGCGGGCAGGCCGGGCAGAGCAGCCGGATCGAGAACTACCTGGGCTTTCCCGACGGCGTCTCGGGCGCGCAGTTGACCGATCGGGCCCGGCGGCAGGCTGTCAAGTTCGGTGCCGAGCTGCTCAGCGCCCGGGAGGTGGTCGGTCTGAGTGAGGCCGGCGGCGCCCGGCTGCTGCGCTTCGGCGACGGCTCCGAGATCGCGGCGCACACCGTGGTGCTGGCGACCGGGGTGTCGTACCGGGTGCTCGACGCCCCCGGGCTTGCCGACTTCACCGGTCGGGGGGTGTTCTACGGTGCCGCGGCCACGGAGGCGCCGAGCTGCGTCGAGCAGGACGTCTACATCGTCGGCGGGGCCAACTCCGCCGGGCAGGCGGCGGTGCACTTCTCCCGGTACGCGTCGCGGGTGCACCTGCTGATCCGGGGCGCGGACCTGACCGCCTCGATGTCGCGGTACCTGATCGACCAGTTGGAGCGGATCGACTCGATCACCGTGCACCCGCACACCGCCGTTGTCGGCGCGGCCGGGGAGGGTCACCTGCAACAGTTGACCCTCTGCGACACCCGTACCGGGGAGGCCCGTTCGGTCGACACCTCGTGGCTGTTCATCTTCATCGGTGCGGAGCCGCGTACCGACTGGTTGGACGGGGTGCTGGTCCGCGATCAGCGTGGCTTCATCGTCACCGGCCCGGACCTGCTGGCGGGTGGGCGCCGGCCCGCCGGTTGGTCCCTGTCCCGCGATCCGTACCACCTGGAGACAAGCGTGCCGGGGGTGTTCGCCGCCGGCGACGTGCGGGCCGAGTCGGTCAAGCGGGTCGCCTCGGCCGTCGGCGAGGGCGCGATGGCAGTGTCGCTCGTACACCGCTACCTGGAGGCCCAATGAGCTGGCAGTCGCGAACGAAGGAGACCCGGTGAGCGTGAGGAGTGAGCCGGGTTTGCGAGCCCCGCAGTCGCGAACGAAGGAGATCCTGTGACCACCGCGTCTGATCGGCTGACACCCGCGCAGTTGCGTACCCTGTTTCTGTTCGAGGCGCTCGACGACGGGCAGCTCGACTGGCTGGCGGAGCGTGGCCGCGTCGAGCAGCGGGCCGGCGGCACCCTCGTGTACGGCGAGGGTGAGCCCGCGACCTGTTTCTTCGTGCTGGTGCGCGGTGCGGTGGCGCTGAGCCGGCAGGTGCGCGGCGACGATGTCGAGGTCAGCCGGACCGACCAGCGCGGCGTGTACGGCGGTGCGGTCCAGGCGTACCTGGGTGACCAGGTCGACCAGGTCTACCGCAACAGCCTACGGGCGGTGACCGACGCGGACTTCTTCGTGCTGCCGGCGGAGGACTTCGCGCACGCCCTGCGGTCCTGGTTCCCGATGCCGATGCATCTGTTGGAGGGGCTGTTCTTCGGCATGCGGGACTCGCAGACGATCGTCGGCGAACGGGAGCGGCTGCTGGCGCTCGGTTCACTGTCGGCGGGGTTGACCCACGAGTTGAACAACCCGGCCGCGGCGGCGGTGCGCGCCACCTCGGTGTTGCGCGACCGGGTCGCCGGGATGCGGCACAAGCTCGCCATGATCGCCGATGGTCGGCTCGACGGCACCGCCCTGCACGGCCTCGTCGCGTTGCAGGAGGAGGCGGTGGCCCGGGTGGCCAACGCGCCGACGCTGACCCCGGTGGCCACCGCCGACGCCGAGGACACCCTCACCGACTGGCTGGAGGAGCACGGGGTTGACGGTGCCTGGGACCTGGCGCCGATCCTGGTGGGTGGCGGTCTGGACGCGGCCTGGTTGGCGCGGGTGAAGGCCGCTGTGGGTGCGGCGGATCTGGAGGCGGCGGTGCGCTGGCTCACCTACACCGTCGACACCGAGCTGCTGATGCGCGAGATCGGCGATTCGGTCACCCGGATCTCGGGCCTGGTCGGCGCGGCCAAGCAGTACTCGCAGCTGGACCGCGCGCCGCACCGGGTGGTGGACGTGCACGACCTGCTCGACGCCACGCTGGTGATGTTCAAGGGCAAGATCCCCGCCGAGGTCAAGCTGGTCCGCGAGTACGACCGCGGCCTCCCGCCGGTCCCGGCGTACGCGGCCGAGCTGAACCAGGTGTGGACGAACCTGATCGACAACGCGTTGGGCGCGATGGGCGAGAAGGGGGTGCTGACCGTCCACACCGGACGGATTGGCGACCTGCTGGCGGTGGAGGTCACCGACACCGGCCCGGGTATCCCGCCCGAGGTGCGTCCGCGCATCTTCGAGCCGTTCTTCACCACCAAGCCGGTGGGCGCGGGCACCGGCCTGGGGTTGGACATCTCGTACCGGATCGTGGTGCACAAGCACCACGGCGACATCCGGGTGGAGACCGAGCCGGGTCGGACCACGTTCCGGGTGCTGCTGCCGATCACGGCGGGCGCGGCGGAGGTGCCCGGCGACGCGCCGGCCACCTAGTCACGACGAGCTGATGACCGGGGTCGACGAACGGAGTCCCGCCGACACCCGCTGACCGGGTCGCGCGGCGCTCAACCGAGGAGGCCGACGCGGACCGATGCGGCGGCTATGCCCAGGCGCGGTCGAGGGCTATCGCCAGCCGCTGTATCCACTGCTCGACGGTGCCGCCGATACCCGGGTACTCGTCGGTGAAGTTGGCCCAGTCGACGTCCCAGGTCAGCACGGTCTCGGCGCCGAAGTGGTCGGCTTCGGTGGCGAGATCCGGTCGCATGAGCCGGCGGACCAGGCCGAGGTCGACGGTGGTGGTTTCGGCGAGGAGGACCGCGTCGTGGAGATCCTTGCCCTGCGGATAGGAGTCGGCGGCCAGCCACAGCAGCTTCCACGCCAGCGCCAGCGCGGCGGGTGCGGCGAGCATCGGCTCCGCGATACCCGGCAGCATGACCGTCTCCGGTGGGAGAGGAAGCTCTTCGCCGAAGACGATGTCGATCTGTACGTGGCCGTCCGGCGCCCCGGCCACGCTGAACGGGACGACGAGGCGGCGGCCGTCGGCTCGCTCGTACGTCCAGATGGCGGCCTCGCTGATCCGGTCCGGTCGCAAACCGGCATCCGGGACGGTCCGGATGACGGCCTTGACGGCGTCGAGTAGCGCACGGGCGTCAGCACTGTCGCTGGTGATCGTGTGCGGGACGACGACGAAGTCGAGGTCGCCCGGCTCACGGGCGCCGGCACCGACCTGGGCGGGCATGAGGACGCTGCCGCGCAGCATCAGATGGCGGCTCTCGGGGATCGCCGCGATGCCCGCCAGGACCTGGTGCATCGCGGCGCGCCGGGCGGTGGTCCACCGCTCACCGGTGGCGGCCACGAGGAAGTCGGGCTCACCGGCCCGGTACGCGTTCGAATACTGCCTCAGTGCCGGGTCGAACGCCGCCCGCTGGCGGACGGGCACGTCTCCGGGCAGTGGCCGGTAGGTCGGCGGGAAGCCCGACGAGCCCTCCGGCGCGGACCTCATCAGGTTCTCGCGTTTCGCCGCCCACTCGTTCACGCGGCTTTCGGGCACCTTCAGCCAGCGTTCGTCGTGTGCCGGGTTGCCGTCGAACACGACGTACTCCTGCTCGACGGCAACGGGCTGATGGCCGGCGGCGGTCAGGGCCGCGACGAGGTCGTCCAGGCGTTGCGTGGCGGTGTCGAGCCCGACGCCGTGGCAGCGCTGGTTGACGAACCGCTCCTGCACACCATCAGCGCGTTCCCGGCGGGCGTTGCGGGACAGCCGCGCCCCGTGCGGTTCGACCAGATCGGTGATCGCCAGTAGCTGTGCCACCGCGGGGCCGGTCAGCAGCAGTTTGAGGTGATGCTCGAAGTACCTGCCCTCCGGCTCCGTCGCCGCCTGCTCGTCCGACTGCGGCACACCGACACACCACGGCGCCGCCTCGATCTTCGTGCGGCGCACGTGCATACCGGCGGCCCGCACCTCGCGTTCCCAGCGCAGCGCCGCGGCCCGCTGCTCGTCCAGCGTGCCTCGCCCGGTCACTGTGAGCATCGGCTGGGAGGCGAACGTGCCCCGGTCGAGCACGATGTGCACGAACTTCATCCCGTGCCGGGCCGCGAAGGCGGACAGCGCCTCCGCCTCGCGATCTTCGACCGTGATGTGGATTTCGAAGTCCCCCGACACCGCAAGCATCGGCGAAGTCTATGCCGTGCGAACCGGCCGGGGGGCCCCGCGTCAGCGCACGCGGGCGACCCCGCAGTAGCCATCCACGGCGGTCGCGGGCCGGCTGTCGGTCCGCCAGTGCCCCAGCGGCACGACACCCGGCTCGACGAGGTCGAGGCCGTCGAAGAACGCCGTGAAGTCCGCCACCTCGCGCAGGTGGTACGGCAGCGCACCGCTTTCGTTGTACTGCCGGTGCGACTCGATGACCCGCTCGCTGGTGGCCGTGCCGTCGGACATCGCCAGAAAGCTGCCCGACGGCAGGGACGAGACCAGAGCGTCGACGATGGCCTGCGCCTCGGCCGGCTTCTCGACGTGACCCATGACGCCCAGCATCATCAGCGCGATCGGCTCACCGAAGTCCAGTGTCTCGCGGGCACCCTGGACGATCTTGTCCCGGTCGCGCAGGTCGGCGTCGACATACTGGGTGGCACCCTCCTCGCTGCTGGTGAGCAACACCCGGGCGTGCGCGAGCACCATCGGGTCGTTGTCGACGTAGACGACGCGCGCCTGCGGCGTGATCCGTTGGGCGACCTCGTGGGTGTTGTCGGCGGTGGGTAGGCCGGTGCCGATGTCGAGGAACTGGCGGATCCCCGCCTCCGCGGCGAGATAGGTCACCGCTCGTCCGAGAAACGCGCGCGAATGCCGTGCCGCCTCGACGATTTCCGGGAAGACCGCCCGTACCTGTTGGCCGACCTCGCGATCCGGGGCGAAGTTGTCCTTACCGCCGAGCCAGTAGTTCCACACCCGTGCCGAGTGCGGCACCGTCGTGTCCAGTTTGGCGGCCGAACCTCCCACCGGCTGCTCAGTTTGGTCCTGCGACATGTCCGTCTCCCCTTACCAGCCATACGACGTCGAGGCCGTAGCCTAGCGGCGCGGCGGCACCCGCATGGTCCTGCGGATCGACCAAACCCTTGTCCCTGCTGCCTGATGGCGGCAAAGGCCATGGTCGGAGGCCGTCGGGCCACCCGCCGCGATCGGCGACCGGTGCCGTCAGGAGGCGGCTGTCAGGAACTCGGCAAGGACCCGCGTGTGGGTGGAGAACGCCAACTCGACAGGGTCGGTGAGCACCAGCCACTCGGTCGCCTCCTCCGTCGGCGTCGACGCTGGCAGGTCCTCGGCGTGCTGCTCGGGCAGCACCCCGAAGATCATCATCGTCCCGCCGGCAGGGGCGCCGTGCACCGCGAACAGCCGGGCATCCTCGGCCGCCGCTACCAGGCCGGTCTCCTCCCGCAGCTCACGGACGAGCGCGTCGGACCACTCCTCGCCGTACTCGATGAAGCCGCCGGGCAGCGCGAGCAGGCCGCGGGCCGGCTCGATGTCCCGGCGGACCACCACCACGCCCAGGCCCCCGGCCGTGCGGACCGGCAGCACCGCGACCGCCACGGGCACCGGGTTGCGCCAGACGGTCTCCCCGCAGGCCACGCAGACCCGGGGCCAGCCGGCGGCCGGCGGGTAGGCGGCGCCACAGGAGGAGCAGTGCGAGTGCGGCGTGCCGGTCATGTCGCAGCACGCTACTCCGCGCACTCCCCGGACTGCCGGGCCGTCGCTCGGGCCGTGCGGGCCGCGCTCAGGCCTCCGGGGTGCCGGTGTAGAAGGCGGTGGTACGGGCGGCGGCGGCGTTCGCCTCGTCGGGGTCGGTGCCGGCGGCGATGCTCGCCGCACCCCACAGGCGGCTGCTCAGCTCGATGGCCCGTCGGCCCTCGGCGGAGGCGGTCCACTCGGCGCCCTGTTCCGGGGTGATTCCGCTGCCGTCGCCGGCCAGGTGCGAGGCGAGACCGAGCAGGCCCAGATCCCAGCCGACGCCGACCGCGCCCGGCCCGAACTGGGCCCACCGGTCCTGGTCGACGTGCGCGATGTGGTCCAGGTCGAGGCGGGCCCGCTCGTCGTCGACGGCGGTGACCCGCACCTCGATCCAGCTCACCTCGCCGCCCATTTCCCAGGTGGCGGTGAAGCGGTGCGGCGGCTCGCAGCTCTCGATGACGCCGTGGGCGTTGCCCTGGAGTTGGTACTTGCCGTGCAGCCGCAGGTCGCCGGAGATCGGCAGGAACCAGCGGGGGATGCGCTCGGCGTTGGTGCAGGCGTCCCAGAGATCCTCGGCCGTCGCCTGGTAGGTCTGGCTGATCGTGCTGACCCGGGCCTCACCGGCTGCCAGGGTACGGCTGCCGACGGTGCGCTGTACGGCGTTGATCTGCTCGGTGGCGTCGAACATCAGGGGGTCCTCTCGTCGGGTGGGTCGGTTGGCTCGCGCAGTCGACGTTCGCGTCGGCCTCGGGCCAGCTCGGTGGCGAGTGCCGTCAGGGGTGGGGTCCAGAATCGGCGGAAGTGCTCCAGCCAGCCGTCGACTTCGCGCAGCGGTCGTGGGTCGACCGCGTACAGCCGCCGGGCGCCCACCGGGCGCACGGTGGCGAAACCGTTGTCCCGCAACACCTTGAGGTGCTGGGACACGGCGGGCTGGGAGATGCCGAACTCGTCGCGGATCACCGCGCTGACCGCGCCGGCGGTCTGTTCGCCGGTGGCGAGCAGTTCCAGGATGCGGCGCCGGACCGGATCGCCCAGCACGTCGAAGGCGTGCACGAACCCTTTATATCAGCAGCGGCTTATTTAAGCCAAGCGTGATGAACCGATCAGCTTGTCCAGCCGGATCGGCAGGTCCCGGATCCGCACGCCGGTGGCATGGTGCACCGCATTGGCGACCGCCGCCGCCGCGCCGACGATGCCGATCTCACCGATGCCCTTCACCCCGGCCGGGTTCAGCTCGTCGTCGCGCTCGTCGAGCCAGTACGCCTCGATGGACTCCACGTCCGCGCAGCCGGTGATGTGATAGGTCGCCAGGTCGTGGTTGACCCAGTCGCCGTACCGCTCGTCGAGCAGGCCCTCCTCGTGCAGGGCCATCGACAGCCCCATCGTCATGCCGCCGATGAGCTGACTACGCGCCGTCGTCGGGTTCACCACCCGACCGGCCGCGAAGACCCCGAGCATCCGGTTCAGCCGTACCTCGCCGGTGTCGGCGTCCACCCGCACCTCGACGAACTGCGCCCCGTACGCGTACCGGGGCCGGGTCGGCTGCCCGCCCACCTCCTCGGCCGTGTCCACCTCGACGGTCACCTCGCCGGGGTGGTCGCGCACCTTCTCGCGTACGGCCTGGCAGGCGCGGATGACCGCCCAGCTCCAACTGGCGGTGCCCATCGAGCCGCCGGCGAGCGGAGCGCTCGGCAGCTCACTGTCCCCGATCTGGATCGCCACCCGCTCCGGCGGCACCCCGAGGGCGTCCGCGGCCACCTGCCAGATCGCCGTGCGGGCGCCGGTGCCGATGTCGGTGGCGTTAATTCGGACCAGGAAACCCCCGTCCGGCCGGGCGGTGGCGGTGGCCGACGACGGCCGGGCCCGGGCCGGGTAGCTCGACCCGGCCACCCCGGTGCCGATCAACCAGCGCCCGTCGCGCCGGGCCCGGGGCGTCGGGTCCCGGTCGGCCCAGCCGAACCGCTGCGCCCCCTCGCGCAGGCAGGTCACCAGGTTGCGGCTGGTGAACGGCAGCCCCTGGTCGGGGTCGACATCTGTGTCGTTGCGGATGCGCAGCTCCACCGGGTCGATGCCGACGGCGACGGCCAGTTCGTCCATCGCCGACTCCAGCGCGTACGCGCCGGGGCACTCGCCGGGGGCGCGCATCCAGAACGGGGTGGGCACGTCGAGGCGGGCCAGCCGGTGCGTGGTGCGGCGGTGCGGCGCGGCGTACATGCTGCGGGTGTAGACGGCGGTCTGTTCGGCGAACTCGCGGATGGTCGAGGTCTGGCTTATCGCGTCGTGGCAGATCGCGGTGAGCCGCCCGTCGGCGTCGGCGGCGAGGCGGACCCGCTGGATGGTGGGGGTGCGGTAGCCGACCGGGCCGAACAGTTGCTGCCGGGTCAACGCCAGCTTGACCGGCCGGTCCACGTGCCGGGCGGCGAGGGCGGCCAGCACCACCGGCGCCTTGGTGTAGCCCTTGCTGCCGAAGCCGCCACCGACGTGCTCGGCGACCACCCGGATCGACTCCGGGGGCAGCTCGAACAGCTCGGCCAGGGTGGCGCGGACCGGCGACGCGCCCTGGGTGGAGTCGTGCACCAGCAGCCGGCCGTCGCGCCACTGTGCCGTCGTGGCGTGCGGCTCCATCGGGTTGTTGTGGTACGCAGGCGTGCGGTACGTGACGTCCACCCGCACCGGCGCCGCCGCGTACCCGGCGTCGAAGTCACCCTCGACGGTGTCGGTCGGATAGCTGGGGTTTACCTGGTCCGGCTTGTACAGGCCGGGGTGCTCGTCGGTGAGCACAGTGCTGTGCGGCCCGGCGTCGTAGTCGATGCGGACCAGCCGGGCGCCCTCGCGGGCCGCCTCCAGGCTGGTGGCCACCACCACGGCGACGTACTGCCCCCGGTAGTGCACAGTCGGGTCCTGCAACAGCCACAACTCCCGCTCGGGACCGGACGCGAGTCGGGGCGCGTTGCCGTGGTGCACCACGGCCAACACACCCGGCGACGCCAGCGCCTCCGTCGTGTCCACCCGGGTGATCCGGCCGCGGACCACCGCCGACGGCACCGCCCAGCCGTAGGTGATCCCGTCCACCGGGTGCTCCACCGCGTACCGGGCCGTGCCGGTGACCTTCTCCCGACCCTCTAACCGGGGGTACGCGCGGCCGACCGCCCCGGTGCTCACGCCGCTGTGAGGCTCGCTCGCGCTCACGACGCGGCCAGTTCGGTGAGCGCCCGCACCGTGATGGCCCGGGTGAGTGGCACCTTGAAGCCGTTGTGTCGCAACGGGCGGGCCTCGGCCAGCTCCGCGTCGGCGGCTCGCGCGGCCAGCTCGGGGCTGAACGGACGGCCGCGCAGCTCCTGCTCGGCCCGGTGCGCCCGCCACGGCCGGTGCGCCACCGCCCCGTACGCCAACCGCACGTCGCGGACGGTGTCGCCGTCGAGGTCCAGCACCGCGGCCACCGAGCCGGCGGCGAAGGCGAACGAGGCCCGGTCGCGCACCTTGAGGTACGTCGAGCGGCGCGCGGCCGGCAGCGCCGGCAACCGGACGGCGGTGATCAGCGCGCCCCGGGCCAGTGTGGTCTCCCGTTCCGGGTGCGTGCCGGGGGAGCGGTACAGGGCGGTGATCGGGATGTCGCGGGGCCCGTCGGACTCGTACACCTGCACCACCGCATCGAGGGCGGTCAGCGCGACGGCCAGGTCGGACGGGTGGGTGGCGACGCACTGCTCGGACCAGTCAAACACCGCCAGGTCGCGGTTCTGGCCGTGCCGGGCGGCGCAACCGCTGCCCGGCTCCCGCTTGTTGCACGCCTTGCCGGTGTCCTGGAAGTAGACGCAGCGGGTGCGCTGCAACAGGTTGCCGCCGGTGGTGGCCATGTTGCGCAGCTGCCCGGAGGCGGCGGCGAGCAGGGCGCGGGCCAGCACCGGGTAGTCCCGGCGCACCACCGGGTGGGCCGCGAGGTCGCTGTTGCGGACCGTCGCGCCGATCCGCAGCCCCCCGTCGGGCAGCTCCTCGACGGTGTCCAGCGGGAGCCCGGTCACGTCCACCAGCACGTCGGGGCGCTGCACCCCGAGTTTCATCAGGTCCACCAGGTTGGTGCCGCCACCCAGGTAGGCGGCGTGCGGTTCCCCGCTGAGCACGGCGACGGCGTCGGCCACGTCGGCCGGCCGGTGGTAGCGGAACGCCTTCACGACGACGCCGCCGTCTCGCGCACGGCCGCGACGATGTGCGGGTACGCGGCGCAGCGGCACAGGTTGCCGGCCATCCGCTCGCGGATCTCCGCGTCGGACAGCTCGACACTCGCGCTCAGGTCGTCGGTGACCGCGCTGGGCCAGCCCCGGGCGACCTCGTCGAGCATGCCCCGGGCGGAGCAGAGCTGCCCCGGCGTGCAGTAGCCGCACTGGAACGCGTCGTGCGCGATGAACGCGGCCTGCAACGGGGACAGCTCGTCCGGCCCGGCCAGCCCTTCGACGCTGAGCACCGAGCGGCCGTCCACGGTGACCGCGAAGATCAGACAGCTCTTCACCCGGCGACCGTCGAGCAGCACCGTGCAGGAGCCGCACTGGCCGTGGTCGCAACCCTTCTTCGCCCCGGTCAGGCCGAGGTGTTCGCGCAGCGCGTCCAGCAGGGTGGTGCGGTTGTCGAGCGTCACCTCGTGTGGCGAGCCGTTGACCTCGAACGCCACCCGGGACGAGTGTCGGTCGTCGGTAGTCGTCGCGTTTGCGGGTCCGCCCTGCACCGGCCCAGAGTAGCTTTTTCGGTACAGCTCAGGGCGAATAACGCAAAGCCGTGGATCGGGATGCGGCCGGTGACCGCCGCCGACCTGCCGCGACCGGTCAGCGGCGGGTGAGCCAGCGGGGCAGCCCCTCACTCGTCACAGCGTGATAAGTGATCATGACGATGACGGCGATCAGGCCCAGCAGCGGGTTGACGAACCAGCCGAGCAGGCCGCCGAGCCCGTACAGGACGAGGCCGGTGATCGGTCGCAGCCGTTGCGCCCGCACGTACCCGGGGCTGACCCGGTGTTCGAGCAGCGCCGGGTGACGGTGCAGGTAGCCGAAGAACACCAGCCAGGGTGCCGACATCAACGCCGCGGAGAGCGCGTACAGGGCGACCGCCGCGCGCTGGTCGTCGATGTCGCCCCTGGTGAACGCCGACGCCAGCACGGCGGTGGGGAAGGGAATGATCACCGCGCCGAAGAGGACGCCGAGGTTGATCCAGCTCAGCGCGAGGGTGGTCCGGCGGATCAGGCGCAGCAACGCGTGGTGGTTGAGCCAGAGCACCCCGATGTAGACGAAGGACACCACGAAGGCGAGGTACGAGGGGCCCTCGTCGAGCAGGTCGGTCAGCAGCTCACCCTCGTGGTACTCCGGCACCCGCAGGTCGATGACGAGCAGCGTGATGACGATGGCGAAGACACCGTCGCTGAACGCCGCCATCCGCTCGGTGCCGGAAATCCGCCCGGTGGGCTCGGGCTGCTCGATCTCGTCGGGCGCTGCGGACATTGCCGCAGGCTAGCCACTCGGCGCGGCGGCCGGTGGCGCTTTCGCCCGACCGGGACAGGAACGGCCGCCCAGGGGCACCCCGGGCGGCCGTCGCGCTGCCCGCCGGTCAGGCCACCGGCGTCGCGGTGCCCGCCGCCCGAGCGAGCCGCTGGTGGGCGCGGATCATCTCGGCGTAGCGCAGACCGCTCGCCTTCACCGTCCGTCGCTGGGTGGTGTAGTCCACGTGCACCAGCCCGAAGCGCTTGTCATAGCCGTACGCCCACTCGAAGTTGTCGAGCAACGACCAGACGAAGTAGCCGTCCAGCGGCACGCCCCGGGCCACCGCCGACGCGCAGGCCGCCAGGTGCTGCTCCAGGTGGTCGGTGCGCTCCTTGTCCTCGACAGTCCCCTCGGCGGTGACCTCGTCCGGCCACGCCGAGCCGCTCTCGGTGACGATGATCCGGCCCGGCCGGTACTCCTCGTGCACGTCGACGAGCAGCCGCTCCAGCCCCGCCGGGTACACCTCCCAGCCCATCGCGGTCTCCACCGAACCGGGCACCGGCACCTGCTTCGCGTACGGTGCCGGGCCGGTCGGGTCGTCGACCACCAACTGCCGGAAGTAGTAGTTCACACCGAGGAAGTCCGTCGGCGTGGCGATCACCGTCAGGTCGTCGCCGCGTACCGGCGGTTCGACGCCGTAGGTGGCGATCATGTCGGCGGGGTAGCCGCGCCCGTGGATCGGGTCCAGCCACCACCTGTTGACGTGCCCGTCCGCCCGGCGGGCCGCCGCCACGTCCTCGGGTCGGTCGGTGGCCGCCTCGATCGGGCTGAGGTTGAGCACCAGGCCGACCGACGCCGGTCGGGCGGCGTTGGCCCGGATCGCCTGGGTGGCCAGCCCGTGCCCGAGCAGTACGTGGTGCGAGGCGTGCACCGCGCGGGTGAGGTCCCGCTCGCCGGGGGCCATCTTGCCCTCCAGGTGCCCGATCCAGCACACGCAGAGCGGCTCGTTCACCGTGTTCCAGTCGGCCACCCGGTCACCGAGGCGGGCGGCGACCACCGCCGCGTAGTCGGCGAACGCCTCGGCGGTGGCGCGCTCCGGCCAGCCACCGGAGTCCTGCAACGCCTGCGGCAGGTCCCAGTGGTAGAGCGTGACGAACGGCCGGATCCCGTCGGTCAGCAGCGTGTCGACGAGCCGGTCGTAGAAGTCCAGCCCGGCGGGGTTCACCCGCCCGACGCCGTCGGGCATCACCCGGGGCCAGGCCACCGAGAACCGGTACGCGTCCACGCCGAGTCGGCGCAGCAGCGCCAGGTCCTCCGGCCACCGGCGGTAGTGGTCGCAGGCCACCGCGCCGGTGTCGCCGTTGTCGACGGTGCCGGGGGTCGCCGAGAAGGTGTCCCAGATGGACGGTGCCCGGCCGTCGACGTCGACGGCCCCCTCGATCTGGTACGCCGCCGTGGCGACGCCCCAGAGGAAGTCGGGTGGCAGCTTGGACAGGTCGGGCACGGGACAGCTCTCCTCTGGGATTGACGTACTCACTTGACCGCGCCGGCGGTCAGGCCGGCGACGAAGTACCGCTGTAGGGCCAGGAACCCGACGACGACCGGGATGCTGACCACGAGCGAGGCGGCCATGATCTGGTTCCAGTAGACGTTGAACTGGGTGGAGTAGCCCTGCAGGCCGACGGCCAGGGTGCGGCTGCCCTCGTCGGTCATCACCGACGCGAAGAGCACCTCGCCCCAGGCGGTCATGAACGCGTACACGGTGACCGCGACGACGCCGGGCACGGCGGCCGGCAGGATGACCTGGAACAGGGTACGCAGCGGCCCGGCCCCGTCGACCTGCGCGGCCTCGTCCAGACCCCGGGGGATCGAGTCGAAGTAGCCGACCAGCATCCAGATCGAGAACGGCAACGAGAAGGTCAGGTACGTGATCACCAGGCCGGTACGGCTGGCGTACAGCTCGATGCCGGTCGCGTTGCCCAGGTTGACGTAGATGAGGAACAGCGGCAGCAGGAACAGGATGCCGGGGAACATCTGCGTGGACAGCACCGTCACGGTGAAGACGCCCCGGCCCCGGAACCGGTACCGGCTGACCGCGAACGCGGCGAAGATGGCGATCGCCACCGAGCAGACCGCCGCGATGCTCGACACCACCAGGCTGTTCACCAGGTACTTCGCCAGTGGCACGGTGCTCCACATGTCCACGAACGGTTGCAGCGTGGGCCGGCTGGGCCACCAGGTGAAGCCGTTCTGCACGTCCTGCAACGGCTTCGCGGCGGAGGTGACCATCACGTAGAGCGGGATGACGACGAACAGGGTGAGCAGGGTCAGCACGATGCGCCGGCCCCAGCGCTCACCGGCGGTCTCACGCATGATCGTCCCTCCGACGGTTGGTGATCAGCAGGTAGGCGGCCGAGACGATCATCAGGAACAGCAGCAGCGCCACGGACATGGCCGAGCCGGAGCCGAAGTCCCAGGTCTTGAAGGAACTGCGGTAGATGTGGATGGAGATCAGGTCGGCCTGCGCGGGGGCGGAGCCGCCGAAGAGCACGAACGGGGTGTTGAAGTCGTTGAACGTCCACAGGAACAGCACAAGCAGCAGCACCAGGTTCACCGGCCGCAGCATCGGCAGGGTGACCGAGCGCAGCCGCCGCCAGAACCCGGCACCGTCGATCGCTGCGGCCTCGTACAGCTCGCCCGGCACGTTCTGCAGCCCGGCCATCAGGCACAGGAACGCGAACGGCCAGTTACGCCACACCGACACCACGAGCAGCGAGGCGAAGCTGTTGTCGCCGATCAGCCAGAACGGCCGCTCGCCCAGCAGCCCGAGCTGGTCGACCAGGACGTGGTTGACCAGGCCGGTGTCGCGTTGCAGCAGAAAGCTCCAGGTGATCACCGCGGCGTAGACCGGCAGGGCGTACGGGGTGAGGAACAGTGCCCGCAGGATCGCCCGGCCCCGGAACGGCCGTTGCAGCACGACCGCCGCCGCGATGCCGAGCAGCCAGGCGAACCCGACCGACAGCAGGCTGTAGGCCAGGGTGACCCAGAAGGAGTGCAGCAGTTCCTTGCCGGCGGCGCTGTTCAGGTCGAGCGTCGCCCGGTAGTTCTCCCACCCCACGAAGGGCGCGGTGGACCAGTTGCGGATGTGGAACTGGGTGAGTTCCAGCAGGCTCATCCAGACCCCGACCACCATCGGGATCACGTGGATGGCGAGTTCCAGCACGATGGCCGGGGCGAGCAGCAGATACGGCAGGAGGGAGCGGCGCGGGCCGCGGGGCCGGCGGGCCGGCCCCCGGGCCGGTGACCCGGCCCGGGGTTCGCGCCGGTCGGCGTCCGGCGCGGTGGTGCTGGTTGCCATCGGGGTCCTCTCGGAGGCGGTGGCCGTGGCCAGGCTCAGCACCTGACCACGGCCACCGATGCCGCCTGGGTCAGCGCATCTTCTGCTGCGCGTCGGTCAGCTTCGCCTTCACCGACGCCTCGGTGACCGGCTTGCCGCTTGCCGCGTCCGCGAACAGCTCCTTCATCGCGGTGCCGACCAGGGTCTCGAAGGTGCTCTCCTCGGGCACCTGCGGCAGCGGGGCCGCCGTGGTGACCAGGGTCTCCTGGATGGTCTTCTGCTCGGTGGCGCTGAACGCCGGGTCGGAACCGGCGGTCTTCACCGCCGGCAGCGAGCCGTACGTCTTGTTGAGGATCGTCTGCTCCTCGTCGCTGGTCATGAACTTCACGAAGCTCAGCGCGCCGTCCTTGTTCTTCGTGTGCTTGAAGACCGCCATGTTGATCCCGGCGACCATGCTGTTGACCTTCTTGCCGCCGGCCGGCGGGTTGGCCAGGAACGGCACCGGGGCCACCCCGTACGCGTCGGCCGCCATGTTCTGCGTCTTCAGGTTCGAGCCGGCGGACTGCCACAGCAGCATGGCGGCCTTGCCGTTGGCGAAGTCCGAGACCGACTGGTTCTGCGCGTACTCCGCATTGCTCGGGTTGGTGATCTTGTCAGCGGCCATGAAGTCGATGTAGCGCTTGATCGCCGAGACGTTCTGCGGGGTGTCGAAGGTCGGCTTGCCGGCCGAGTCGAACCACTCGCCGCCGTACTGCTGGCTGAAGGTGAACGCGTGGTGGGCGTTCTCCGACGGGTTGGCCCCCTCGATGGCCAGGCCCCACTTGCCGCCGGTGCTGAGCTTCTTGCCGTCCTCGGCGAGCTGCTCCCAGGTGGTCGGCGGCGCGGTGATGCCGGCGTCGGCGAACATCTTCTTGTTGTAGTACAGGCTGTAGGCCATGCTGTAGAGCGGCACGGCGGCCGGCGGCTTGCCGGGGGCGCCGGCGGCGGCGAGCGCGGCGGGCACGATCCGGTCCTTGCCGCCGACGGCGGTCAGGGTGGCGTCGTCGAACTCGACAAGCGCGCCGGTGGCCTGCAACGACGCCGACCAGGTGTTGCCGATGTTCACCACGTCCGGGCCCTTGCCCGAGGTGGCGGCGGCGAGCAGCCGGTTGAGCAGGTCCGACCAGGGGACCACCTCGACGGTGACCTTGATCCCGGTCTGCTTCTCGAACTTGTCCAGCTCCGGCTGGAGCGTGGCCTTGTCGGCCTCCAGGCTGGCGCCCTGGTTGCTGGCCCAGTAGGTGAGCGTCTTGGGCGACGCGGCGGAGTCGTCGCCGCCGCCGCAGGCGGTCAGCGAGGCGGCGGCCAGTACGGCGGCGGTGAATATCCCGAGGTGTCGTCTCGACACGGGTCAGCCCTTCCGGTGCGTGGTGGGGGTCCGCCGGTGGTCGTCGCCGATAGGGGAGGGCGACGGGTGGCCGGCTGCGGACAGGGTTCGGGGGTGCGCCGTCGGGGTCCGTCGGCGTTTCCCGGGAGTTACATCACGGCTTAAATTATGTCGTCATTAAAGTTGCTGGCCGGTGGGTCGTCAAGCACGAGGCGGTTACAGTCGCTCGAACGGCCGACGGAAAACGAGGTGTCGAGTGGAGCTGGCGCGTGCCACCAACCGCAGCGTGCGGCTGCGCAACCGGTCCGCCCTGCTGACCAGGCTCTTCCTCGATGGTCCGCTCACCCGGCAGGACCTGGTGCGCAGCACCGGGCTGAGCCAGCCGGCGGTCAGCAACGTGGTGGCCGACCTGATCGACGAGGGGCTGGTCGCCGAGGCCGGGGCCGCCGAGTCCGACGGCGGCCGGCCCAGCATGCTGCTGCGGATCGCGCCCCGCTTCGCGTTCGTGGTCGGCGTGGACGTCGGCGAGACCCGGGTCCGGGTGGAGCTGTTCGACTTCGCGATGACCCTGCTGGCCAGCATCGAGTACCCACTCGATCCAGCCCGGACCGAGCCGGACCTGGTCGCCGGGCACGTGCTGGCCGGCATCGACGCGGTCACCGGTACGGCGCAGGTGGCCCCCGGCGACGTGCTCGGCGTCGGCATCGGCGTCTCGGGAGTCGTCGAGCAGGGCGTCGAGGCCGTCGTGCACGCCCAGGCCCTCGGCTGGGACCGGGTACCGCTGGAGCGGCTGATCGGTGCGGGCACCAACCTGCCGCTGCACATCGACAACGGCGCCAAGACCCTCGGCCAGGCCGAGATGTGGTTCGGCGCCGGCCGGGGCGCCCGGCACGCCGTCTTCGCGCTCGTCGGCTCCGGGGTGGGCGCGTCCGTGGTGACGAACGGCGCCACCTACCGGGGCGCGTCCAGCAGCGCGGGCGAGTGGGGGCACACCATCCTGGTGTACGGCGGCCGGTCCTGCCGGTGCGGCGCGCGTGGCTGCCTGGAGGCGTACGTGGGCGCGGAGGCGATCATCGACCGCTACCGGGAGGCACGGCGAGGTCGCCCGGTGCCCGGCGAAGATGAGGAGTCCCAGCTCGCCGCGCTGGTCGCCGCCGCCGACACCTCGGCGACCGCCCGGCGGGTGCTTGACGAGACCGCCGGCTACCTCGGCGCGGGCGTGGCCAACCTGATCAACCTGTTCAACCCGGAGCGGGTGGTGCTCGGCGGCTGGGCGGCGATGGCGCTCGGCGACCTGCTCCCGGCCGTCCGCGTGGCCGCCGGCCGGCAGGCGCTGCGCCAACCGTTCGAGCAGGCGTCGATCGAGCTGTGCCGCCTCGGCGTCGACGCGGTGGCGCTCGGCGCGGCCACGCTGCCGATCGCCCGCTTCCTCACCGAGGGCGGCGTCCGCCGCTGACCGCCCCGCCGAACGCTGACCGCCCCGCCGAACGCGGGTCGCCCCGCCGACATCGCCAGCCCAGCCCGACCCGCCCAACCCGACCCGCCCGACCCGACCCGACCCGCCCCGACCCGCCCGACCAGACCCGCCCCGTCCGGGCGTGATCGGGCGGTCGTGCGCTCATGATCGTGCTCGATCATGGTTGTAGTGGTCTCCGTTCGGGGGGAGGGTACTTCTTTCTGGTTCGAGCGCGATCTTGGGGTCAGAGCGATCTTGGCGTCAGCGGCCGGCGTCGCCGGGCCGGGGTGCGCCCCACGGGGCAGGTTCTTCGGCGAGTGTCAGGGGCGGCGGCGTGGCGGGGTGACGGGGTTGCGAGGGCGGAACTCGCACAAAAACGATTATCGGGATAAATAACGAAGTTATAGATCGATGTCTTGACGCCGCCGCAATCTCGCCGCAACACTCCTACGAGAGCGCTCTCCGACCCGCGGCGTCGCATCGGCGGCACCACCCACGGCACCACGGGGCGAGCCCGATCCCACCCTCACGGCTTCCGTAATCCCCTATCGACAGGCGATGTCATGACATCTCATGCAACATCCGTACGCCTGCGTCCCCGCCGGGTCGTTCGACACCTGCTCGTCGGGCTCACCGTGGCCCTGGTCGCGGCGCTCACGCCGACCGGGGCCAGCACCCCCGCGCAGGCCGCGCCCACCCTGCTCTCCCAGGGCCGTCCCGCCACCGCCTCGTCCACCGAGAACGCCGGCACCCCCGCCAGCGCCGCTGTGGACGGCAACACCGGCACCCGCTGGGCCAGCGCGTTCAGCGACCCGCAGTGGCTCCAGGTCGACCTGGGTGCCCGGGCCACCATCAGCCAGGTGAACCTGCTCTGGGAGGGCGCCTACGGGCGGGCCTTCCAGCTGCAGACCTCCGACGACGGCGCCACCTGGACCACTGTCTACTCGACCACCACCGGCACCGGCGGCACCCAGAACCTCACGGTCACCGGCGCCGGCCGCTACGTCCGTATGAACGGCACCGCCCGGGGCACCGGCTACGGCTACTCGCTCTGGGAGTTCCAGGTCTACGGCGAGACCGGCGGCAGCACGCCCACCTGCGGCAGCAGCAACGTCGCGCAGGGCAGCCCGGCGACCGCCTCGTCCACCGAGAACGCCGGCACCCCGGCCAGCGCCGCTGTCGACGGCAACACCGGCACCCGGTGGGCCAGCGCCGCCAGCGACCCGCAGTGGCTGCGCGTCGACCTGGGCAGCACCCGCACGATCTGCCGGGTGGTGCTCACCTGGGAGGCGGCGTACGCGCGGGCCTTCCAACTGCAGACCTCGACCGACGGCGCCACCTGGAGCACCATCTACTCGACCACCACCGGCACCGGCGGCACCCAGTCGCTGACCGTCACCGGCAACGGCCGCTACCTGCGGATGTACGGCACCACGCGGGGCACCGCCTACGGCTACTCGCTGTGGGAGTTGGCGGTGCACACCACCGGCGGGACCACCGAGCCGCCGGTCGACGGGACCGACCCGCGCAACCCGAACCTCGGGCCGAACACGTTCGTCTTCGACCCGAGTACGCCGACGTCGACAATCCAGAGCCGGCTGAACACCCTCTTCACCCAGCAGGAGACCAACCAGTTCGGCCCGCAGCGCTACGCGGTGCTGTTCAAGCCCGGCAGCTACACCGCCGACGTGAACCTCGGCTTCTTCACCCAGGTCGCCGGCCTCGGCATGAGCCCGGACGACGTCAACCTCAACGGCCACGTCCGCACCGAGGCGTTCTGGATGGGGGGCAACGCCACCCAGAACTTCTGGCGGGCCGCCGAGAACCTCTCGGTCACCCTGCCCGCCGGGCAGACAGTGGAACGGTGGGCGGTGTCCCAGGCCGCGCCGTACCGGCGGATGCACCTGCGCGGCGGGCAGAACCAGATCCAGCTCTGGAACGGCGGCGACGGCTGGTCGAGCGGTGGCCTGCTGGCCGACACCCGCGTCGACGGCCTGGTCGTCTCCGGCTCGCAGCAGCAGTGGTACTCCCGCAACAGCGAGTTCGGCAACGGTTGGACCGGCTCGGTGTGGAACATGGTCTTCCAGGGCGTCGTCGGTGCTCCCGCGCCGAGCTTCCCCAACCCGTCGCACACCGTCATCGCGCAGACCCCGCAGGTCCGCGAGAAGCCGTTCCTGTACGTCGACGGCACCGGCGAGTACCGGGTGTTCGTGCCGGCGCTGCGTACCAACTCGACAGGCACCAGCTGGTACAACAAGACCCCGGCCGGCTCGTCCATCTCGCTGTCGCAGTTCTTCGTCGTCCAGGCCGGCACCAGCGCCGCCACCATCAACGCGGCCCTCGCCCAGGGCAAGCACCTGCTCTTCACCCCGGGCGTGCACCACGTCACCGAGCCGATCCAGGTCAACCGGGCCGACACCGTGGTCCTCGGCCTCGGCCTGGCCACCATCCAGGCCGACAACGGCAGCGTCGCCATGCGGGTGGCCGATGTGGACGGTGTCAAGGTCGCCGGCCTGATGTTCGAGGCCGGCACTACCAACTCGCCGGTGCTGATGGAGGTGGGGCCGTCCGGATCGTCGGCGAGCCACGCCAGCAACCCGACCTCGCTGCACGACGTGTTCTTCCGCATCGGCGGGCCACACGTCGGCAAGGCCACCAACACGCTTACCGTCAACAGCGACAACGTGATCGGTGACCACATGTGGTTGTGGCGGGCCGACCACGCCGCCAGCGGCGTACCGACCGGGTGGACGCTGAACACCGCCGACACCGGGCTCACCGTCAACGGCGACAACGTCACCATGTACGGCCTCTTCGTCGAGCACTACCAGAAGTACCAGACCGTCTGGAACGGCAACGGCGGCCGGACGTACTTCTACCAGAACGAGCTGCCGTACGACCCGCCCAACCAGGCGGCTTGGATGAACGGGTCGACCCGGGGTTACGCCGCGTACAAGGTCGCCGACTCGGTGACCAGTCACCAGGCGTTCGGGCTGGGCAGCTACAGCTACTTCAACGTCAACCCAGCGGTGGTCGAGGAGCGGTCCTTCGAGGTGCCGACCAATTCGAACGTGCGCTTCACCAACATGGTCACCGTCTCGCTCGGTGGCGTCGGCACCATCAACCGGGTGATCAACAACGCCGGTGGCACCGCGAACGCGGCCAACCAGACGGTGTACCTGACCACCTACCCCTGACCGGGGCGCCCGCGCCTACCCGGTCGTCTCATCGGACCGGGCCGGCCGGGTCGCACCCAGGGCCGAGGCCGGCCCGGTCCCGCCGAGACCGGGCCGGCCACGGTCGTTGCGGTCTCAACCGGTGGCAAGTACCTCGGCCGCCGCCCGCTCACCGGCGCGCACCGCGCCCTCCAGGTAGCCGCTCCACCGGGTCGCCGTCTCGGTACCCGCCCAGTACACCCGCCCGACCGGCGCACGCAGGTGCGGACCGTACGTCCGCCACGTGCCCGGGGTGAGCGCACCGGAGAAACAGCCCCGCGTCCACTCCTCGGCCGACCAGTCGTACTCGATCAGGTCCACCGGCTCACCGACTCGCGGCCCGACCACCGTGGCGAACGCGTCCAGCAGGCACCGCCGCCGCCGCTCGGGCGACATCCCGCGCAGCGCGGCGGCGTCCGAGGCGTAACTGAACCCGGTCAACACCCCGAGGGGCGAGGTCGGGGTGGAGTTGTCGACCGTCTCGGTGAGCGGACCGGTGGTGCTTGTGGACACCCCGGAGAGCCCGTCGGCACGCCAGAACGGCTCCGGGTAGACGGCGTGCACCTTCAGCGCCGAACCCATCGGCATGCGCTGGGTCAACCCGTCGCGCGCTGCGGGCAGTGGCGGGTCGTACCGAATCCGACCCGCCAGCGCCGGGGGCAGCGCGACCACCAGGGCGTCGCCGTTCACCCGCCCGGTGTCGGTCCACGCGGTCACCCCGTCGACGTTCTGTTCCACGGCCCGCACCGGCGCGGCCAGGGTCAGCGCCCCCGGCGGCAGTGCGGCGGCCATCCGCTCGGCCAGCGCCGGCGGCCCGCCCACGATCCGGTCCTGCTGCGCGCCGCCGGCCATCCCCAGCAGGAGCCCCGTCCCGCCGGCGCTGCGCAGGTAGAACAGCAGGTGCAACAACGACACCTCGTCCGCGCCGGTGGCCAGTAGCCCGCCGGCGAGCAGCCGCCCCAGGTAGTCGGCGGTGTCGTCGTCCCCGGCCGTGGTGGCGAGCCACCCGCCGAGGGTCGTGCGGTCCCACCGGGCGGCCTCCGGCGTCGCCCAGGGCTCGGCCGGGTCCACCCGCGCGGCGTACTCGTCGAGCAGGCCGAGCACCCGGCCGACCTGCGCTGGCGGCTCGGCCCGGCGCTTACCGGCCCAGAGCACTGTGGGCCCGCCTACCGAGGCCGAGGCGAAGGTGGCCAGCCCGTGTTCGGCGACAAGCGCGTACATCCGGTCCTGGGTCGGGCCGATCCACTGCGCGCCCAGGTCCAGTTGCGTGAGCTCGGGCAGCCACCGGGTCAGCACCCGCCCGCCCACCCGGTCGCGGGCCTCCAACACCCGCACCTGGGCGCCGGCGCGGGTGAGCGCCAGCGCGGCCGCCAGACCGGAGAAGCCGGCGCCGACCACGACCACGCGGAAGCCGTCGACCACACCGGGTTCTACCCACAACCGTCGCCGGTATGGCTGTCGGCTCCGGTCCCGGCACCGGCGGACACCACCCCTGTCCTTCGTCAACACCGGGTCGGGTCGGGCGCCGAGAATCTTCTGCCGGCCTGTCGATTGGGGCGGCGGCCGATCGTATGGAGGATGAGAGGTCGGCGAGCGGCCGGCCGCCCCGCGAGGAGGAACGATGACGTTGTACCTGCTCAGCATGCACCAGCCCGAGGGAGAGCTGCCGGAGCCGGAGTTTCTGGCCGGGGTGATGCGTCAGCTCGGCGAGCTGCGCGACGAGCTGGCGTCGACCGGGTCGTGGGTCTTCGGGCAGGGCCTGCACGGCCCGGAGAGCGCCACCGTGCTTCGTCCCCGCGACGGTGAGGTGCTGATCACCGACGGACCGTTCGTGGAGGGCAAGGAATACCTCGGCGGCATCACCATCATCGACGTGCCGGACCTGGACGTCGCCCTGCACTGGGGTCGCCGTTACGCGCTGGCCACCACCCTGCCGATCGAGGTGCGCCCCTTCCAGGGCGGGGCCGGCGACTGAGCGTGTCCGACGTGGAGGCGGTGTTCCGCGCGGAGTACGGCCGCGCGGTCGCCGTCCTGGTGCGCCTCCTCGGCGACATCGACCTCGCCGAGGAGGCCGTCCAGGAGGCATTCGTCATCGCGGTGCGGCGCTGGCCGTGCAGCGGCCCGCCGCCCAGCCCGGCTGGTTGGATCATCACCACCGCCCGCAACCAGGCCATCGACCGGCTGCGGCGGGAGGCGTCCCGGGCCGGCCGGCACGCCGAGGCGGCCCTGCTGTTCGCCGCCGACGCACCCGTCGAGGAGGGACCTGTGCACGACGACCAGCTGCGGCTGATCTTCACCTGCTGCCATCCGGCGCTCGCCCCGAGCGCCCGGGTCGCCCTCACCCTGCGGCTGCTCGGCGGCCTGAGCACCGCCGAGATCGCCCGAGCCTTCCTGGTGCCCGAGCCGACGATGGCGCAGCGGCTGGTCCGCGCCAAGTCGAAGATCCGCAACGCGGGGATCCCGTACCGGGTGCCCCGCGACGCCGACCTGCCCGACCGGCTGCCCGGCGTCCTCGCGGTCCTCTACCTGATCTTCAATGAGGGGTACACGGCCAGCGGCGGCCCGCACCTGGTCCGCGTCGAGCTGTGCGCCGAGGCGATCCGGCTGGCCCGGTTGCTGGTCGCGCTGATGCCGGACGAGCCGGAGGCGGTCGGCCTGCTCGCGCTGATGCTGCTCACCGAGTCCCGCCGTGCCGCGCGAACCACCACCGTCGGCGACCTGGTGCCGTTGCCCCGGCAGGACCGAGGGCGCTGGGACGCCGAGCTGATCGCCGAGGGCCAGGCGCTGGTCCGCCGCTGCCTGCGCCGCGACCGGCCCGGCCCGTACCAGATCCAGTCCGCGATCGCCGCCGTGCACAGCGTCGCGAGGAGCGCCGCCGACACCGACTGGGCCCAGATCCTTCAGCTGTACGACCAGCTGAGCGTGGTCGCCCCCAGCCCGGTGGTGGCGCTGAACCGGGCCGTCGCGCTCGCCGAGGTGTCCGGTGCGGCGATCGCGCTGGCCGAGGTGGACCGCCTCGACCTGGTTGCCTTCCACGTCTACCACGTGGTCCGCGCCGACCTGCTGGCCCGGCTCGGTCGGGGCGGGGAGGCCGTCGAGGCGTACCGGACGGCCGTCGCCCTGACGGACAACGCGGCCGAACGGGCCTTTCTCGCCGCGCGCGCGGCGGACCTGGCGACGCCCTGACCGGGCGTTTGCCGCAGGGGTGGTCGGGAACCCGAGGCACCGGCCGCCGCAGGGGATGGGGGAGGGGTCATGGCGTACCGTTCGACCGCCGTCGACACCGCGCCCGACCTGTCCACCCTCACACTCGGCGTGGAGGAGGAGTTCCTGCTGCTCGATCCGGACAGCGGGCGCAACCTGCCGGTGGCCGACCAGGTGCTGGCCGCGCTGCGCGGCCCCGCCCGGGACCAGAGCCGCCAGGAGTTCCGGCACAGCATGGTGGAGATGGTCACGCCGGTCTGCGCCGACCTCAACGAGCTGCGCAGGCACCTGGTGTCGCTGCGGCACTTCGCCGCCGAGGCCGCCGCGGCGGCCGGTGCCCGACTGGTGGCCGTCGGCGCCACCCCGGTGGCCGAGCCGCACCTGACCGTCCCCGACGAGCCGCGCTACCACGCGATGTCGCGCCGGTACGGCCCGGTGGCGCACGACCCGGCGGTCTGCGGCTGCCACGTGCACGTCGGGCTGCCCGACCGGGAGCTGGCCGTGCAGGTCTGCAACCACCTCCGCACCTGGCTGCCGGTGATCCAGGCGATCACCACCAACTCACCGCTGCACGACGGGCACGACACCGGCCACGCCAGTTGGCGGTCGATGCAGCTGGAACGTTGGCCCAGCATCGGTCCGACACCGTACTTCGACTCCGCGGCCGACTACGACCGGACCGTTGACCAGCTGATCGCCGCCGGCATCATGCTCGACGCCGCGATGGTCTACTGGTACGCCCGGCCGTCGTCGGCCTACCCGACGGTGGAGGTGCGGGTGGGTGACGTCTGCTCCGACGTGGACGACGCGGTGCTGGTCGCCGCGCTGGTCCGGTCCCTGGTCGCCACCCTCGCCGACGACGTGCGCGCCGGGGTGACGGCGCCGCCCACCCGCGACTGTCTGGTCGCCGCCGCGCACTGGCGGGCCGCCCACCACGGTCTCGACGGCGAGTTGATCGACCTGCGCGCCGGCGGGACCCGGCCGGCCTGGGCGCTCGTCGACGAGTTGATGGCGGTGATCGCTCCGGCCCTGCTGCGCCACGGCGACCTGGGGTACGTGTTGGCGCAGCTGGCCCGGCTGCGCCGCGACGGCACCGGCGCGACCCGGCAACGCCGGGTGTTGGAGCGTACCGGTGACCTGTGCGCCGTCCTCGACGACCTGGCCGCTCGCACGGCCGCCAGGTGATCGGGCGGCGTTCACCGGATGTCGTGGGTCTGTAACCACAGCTCCAGCAGGCCGAGCTGCCACAGCTTGTTGCTGCCGGCCGCCGCCTCGGCCCGGTCCGGCTCGGCGAGCAGGCGGGCCACGTACTCCGGGCGGAACAGCCCGCGCTCCCGCGCGGCGGGCGCCTGCAACGCCTCGGCGACCAGCTCGCGCACCGGGCCGTCCACGTTGCGCAGCGCCGGCACCGGGAAGTAGCCCTTGGGGCGGTCGATCACCTCGGCGGGCAGCACTTCCCGGGCGACCTCCTTCAGCACGCCCTTGCCGCCCTGGCCGACCTTGTGTGCCGGCGGGCAGTGCGCGGCCAGGGTGACCAGGTCCTGGTCCAGGAAGGGCGTACGCACCTCCAGGCCCCACGCCATGCTCATGCTGTCCACCCGCTTGACCGGGTCGTCGGGGAGCATCAGGTGGGTGTCCAGCCGCAGCACGGCGTCCAACGCGGTCTGCGCCCCGGGCGCGGCGAGGTGCCCGGTGAGCAGCTCCCGGCTGGCGTCGTGCTCCAGCGCGTACGCCGGGCCGACGATGGCGCGCAGCTCGTCGTGGTCGCGGTCGAAGAAGGCGGCGGCGAACGTCTCGGCGGCGCTGTGCCGGGGCGCCTCGGTGAGCGGCTGGTGGTAGCCGTAGCCGGCGAACACCTCGTCGGCGCCCTGCCCGGACTGGGCCACCTTCACATGCCGTGCCACCTGCTCGGAGAGCAGATGGAAGGCGACCACGTCGTGGCTGCCCATCGGTTCGGTCATCGCGTGCACGGCACGTCGTACCGCCGGCACCAGATCGTCGTCGGCCAGCCGGATCCGGTGGTGGTCGGTGTCGTACGCGCGGGCCACCAGGTCGGAGTAGTGGAACTCGTCGCCGGACTCGCCGTCGCGGCTGTCGAAGCCGATGCTGAACGTGCGCAGCTGCCGCTGGCCGGCTTCGGCGAGCAGCGCCACGATGAGGCTGGAGTCCAGGCCGCCGGAGAGCAGCACCCCGACCGGTACGTCCGCGACCAGCCGTCGGCGTACCGCCGTGCGCAGCGCGTCCCCGATCGCGGCCCGCCAGTCGGCGGCGTCCATCCCCGCGTCGGCGGGCTCCCGCACGTAGTCGGGGCGCCAGTACACCTCCTCGCGGCTGCGCCCGTCCGCCTCGATCACCCGCACTGTGGCCGGCGGCAGTTTGCGCACCCCGCGCAGCACCGTCCGGGGCGCGGGCACGATGGAGTGCCAGGACAGGTAGTGGTGCAGCGCCACCGGATCGATACCGGTGTCCACGTCGCCGGCCCGTAACAGCGCGGGCAGGGTGGAGGCGAACCGCAGCCGCCCCGGTGACTCGGCGAGATAGAGCGGTTTGATGCCGAGCCGGTCGCGGGCCAGGATCAGCCGCCGCCGCGTCCGGTCGACAAGCCCGATCGCGAACATGCCGACCAGGTGGTCGACGAAGCGTTCACCCCAGTGCGCGTACGCGACCAGGATCACCTCGGTGTCACTTGTGGATCCGAAGGCGTACCCGGCGTTCTGCAACTCCTCGCGCAGTTCCGGGTAGTTGTAGACACAGCCGTTGAAGACCAGCGCCAGGCCGAGGTCGTCGCGGACCATCGGCTGCCCGCCCGCGTCGGACAGGTCGATGATGGTCAGCCGGCGGTGCCCGAGGGTCACCCAGCCGGCGGCGTACAGGCCCTCGTCGTCCGGGCCGCGTGAGCGCATCGCCTCGGTCATCCGGGTGACCGCCGCCGCGTCCGGCGACCGCCCGTCGAAGCGGGCCTCCCCGCTGATCCCGCACATCAGGCGGCGCGGTGCTGGTCCAGGGCAGACATGGCCCCTCCTGTCAGGTCTCCCCGACTGGTGGTGGCGGGGCCCGCGGTGGGAACGGGGCCGCTGGCTACCCGGGCAGCGGGCGGGCAAACGCGCAGGTGATCCCGCGTGTGTGGCTCAGCCGCGCAGGGTGCGCAGGATGCGGACCAGCTCGGCGCGGTCGGCGTCGGAGAGGTGGCCGAAGAAGCGGTCCGCCTCGGCCCGGCGGGCCGCCCGGATGGCGGTGCTGACCCGGCTGCCCTCCTCGGTGAGCGCGACGAGGGTGGCCCGCCGGTCGGCCGGATCGGGTCGACGTTCGACGAGCCCACGGGTCTGGAGGTCGTCGACGACCTCGGTCGCCGAGCGGGGTGCGATGCGCAGGTGCTCGGCGAGCGTGCCGGGGCGTACCTCGCCGTGCCGAGCCAGCACGCCGAGCGCCCGGGACTGGCTGGGGGTGATGTCCCAGGGCGCCAACGACTCGCGGGTCTGTCGGCGCAGACGGGACGCCACCGCCCAGAACGTCTCCGCCAGGCTCTCGTCGTCGGCGCTCGTGGAGGTGTGCTCGGTCACGGGAATACCGTAGCAGCAGATACGGTTGTTCCCTCATGTTGAGGTAACCTCAGTAATTTCTCCGATCGAAGGGCAGTGCTCCTTGGAACCCACCCCCATGGGCCGCGACCGTGGCCACCGCACCGTCAGCGCCGAAGAGAAGACCCAGGCCCGCCAGGTGTCGCTGCGGCGCATCGGCCGGCTGTTCACCCCCCACCGGCCCGCGCTGGCCGTGGTCACCGTGATCATCGTGCTCTCCTCGATCATCGCGATGGCCAGCCCGTTCTTGCTGCGCGCCGTGATCGACAGGGCCCTGCCGCAGGGTGACGTGACCCTGCTGGTCTGGCTGGTCCTGGGCATGGTCGCCGTCGCGGCCGTGACCTCCGTCCTCGGCGTCGTGCAGACCTGGATCTCCACCGAGGTCGGGCAGCGGGTCATGCACCGGCTGCGCACCGACGTCTTCAGCCACCTGCAACGCCAGTCGTTGGGCTTCTTCACCCGCACCCGCACCGGCGAGGTGCAGTCCCGGATCACCAACGACATCGGTGGCATGCAGTCGGTGGTCACCTCGACCGCCACCGCCGTCGCGGCCAACCTCACCACTGTGGTCGCCACCGCCGTGGCGATGGTCGCGCTCTCCTGGCAGCTCTCCCTGGTCTCGCTCGTGGTGCTGCCACCGGCGATCTGGCTGACCCGCCGGGTCGCCCGGATGCGCCGCGAGATCACCGACCAGCGCCAGCGCGAACTCGCCGACCTCAACGTCACAGTCGAGGAGGGGCTGTCGGTGAGCGGCGTGCAGCTCGCCAAGACCCTCGGCACCGGGCCCGCGCTCATCGACCGGTTCACCGCCTCCTCGGCGCGGCTCGTCGACCTGGAACTGCGCAGCGAGCTGGCCGGCCGCTGGCGGATGGCCTCGATGAGCGTCATCTTCGCCGCCGTACCGGCGGTCATCTACCTCGCCGCCGGGCTGCCGGGCACCGCCGGCACCCTGAGCATCGGCACCCTTGTCGCGTTCACCGCCCTGCAGGGCGGCCTGTTCCGGCCGCTGATGGGCCTGCTCAACGTGGGCGTCTCGCTCACCGCGTCACTGGCGCTCTTCGCCCGGATCTTCGAATACCTCGACCTGCCGGTCGACGTGGCCGACCCCGCCGAGCCGGTCCGCCTCGACCCCGCCCGGGTCCGCGGCCACCTGCGCCTGGAGGACGTCACCTTCGGCTATCCGGGCAGTGACACCGCCGCCCTCGCCGGCATCACCCTCGACGTGCCCGCCGGCACCAGCCTCGCCCTGGTCGGCGAGACCGGCTCCGGCAAGAGCACCCTCGCCGGACTGGTCAGCCGCCTGCACGACCCGACCGCCGGTCGGCTCACCGTCGACGGTGTCGACCTGCGCGACCTGCGCCTGGTCGACCTGGCCGCGATCGTCGGCGTGGTCAGCCAGGAGACGTACCTGCTGCACACCACCGTCCGGGAAAACCTGCGCTACGCGCGGCCGGACGCCACCGACGCCGAGATCGAGGACGCCGCTCGCGCCGCCCAGATCCACGACCTGATCGACGGCCTGCCCGACGGGTACGACACGGTGGTCGGCTCCCGCGGCCACCGCTTCTCCGGCGGTGAGAAGCAGCGGCTCGCCATCGCCCGTACGCTGCTGCGCGACCCGCGCATCCTGGTCCTCGACGAGGCCACCAGCGCGCTGGACACCGAGACCGAGCGGGCGGTGCAGCGGGCCTTCGACGTGCTCGCCGAGGGACGTACCACGATCACCATCGCCCACCGGCTGTCCACGGTGCGTCACGCCGACCAGATCGCGGTGCTCGACCACGGTCGGATCGTCGAGGCCGGCACCCACGACAGCCTGCTGGACCGCAACGGCCGCTACGCCACGCTGGCCGCCTGAACCGACATCGCCCGGTACAAAGCGGGGCATAGAGCATTATGAGAGGGTGAATGCCCAGGGCGTCGCGCCACCACTGACCCGTCAACCGGGCCGGCTGGTGTCCTTCAGCGACGGAGTCTTCGCCATCGCCGTGACGCTGCTCGTGCTGGAGATCCAACCGCCACCGGACTTCGGGCACCTCCTCCGTGGCCTCGGCACGCTCTGGTCGTCGTACCTGGCGTACGCGCTGAGCTTCCTGCTCATCGGGCAGGTGTGGGTCAACCACCACGTCATGTTCGACTACGTCCGACACGTCGACCGGGGCGTCCTGTTCCTCAACACGGTGCTGCTGATGGTCATCGCGTTCCTGCCGTTCTCCACGTCGCTGCTCGCCGGGGCGCTGCGCGCGGAGCAGGGGCTGCGGACCGCTGTCCTCGTCTACGGCGGCACACTGTGGATGGCAGCGGCCCTGTTCAACATCATCTGGCGCTACCTGCGCCACGCCGCCCTGCTGGCCGCCACCCTCGGGGCCTTCGGCGTCCGGACCATCGGCCGCCGGTTCGCGCTCGCGCTGCTCTGGATCGGCTCCGGCATCATCGCCGGCGCGTTCGTACCGATCGCGGGAGTCGCCATCATCGCCGGCTTCCTGCCCGCCTACTACCTGCCCATCCGGGGCGAGTACGGCGAGCACGCCCCGGCCACCGACCAGGCCGCATAGCCCCGCCGCTGGCCGTGCGCCCGGTGCCGCGTCGAGGTGTGCCGGCGTCCGGCGGCGGGGGGTGTGCTGACGAGCGCGGCTCGACCACAATCGTGCGGTGCGTCGTCGCGGATGGAAATGGGGATCGCTGACGGCCGTGGCCGCACTGGCGGTGGGCGGCACCGCCTGGGTGTGGCTGCGGTACGACTTCGAGAAGGTCAACTGGAGCTGGGGCGTCGTCGCCGGCGTCATCGCCGTCTACGTCCTGCTGGACCAGGTCTTCCGGCCCGGGACGACAGGTTTCGCCGAGACCGCTGCACATCGGCGCGCCGCCGCCGACGAACTTGTGGAACTCATCCGTCGCGACCCGACCGACGACGCGCTGCTGCGCACCGTCGACGAGCCGTATCCGCTGCCGGTGCGCTGGCGCACCGCGCCCGCGCGGTTCCTGCCCTCCTGGCGCTCGATCGGCCGATCGAGCGACGCCGCCCCGATGGACCTCAGCGGCGGCGCCGGAACACTGTGGAGCTGCTACCGGAAGGTGCCCTCCGGGCGGCTGCTGCTGTTGGGCCCGGCCGGCTCCGGAAAGTCGGTCCTCGCGCTGCGGATGGCCCGGGAGCTGCCGCGACTCCGTGACCCGGACACCCCCGTGCCGGTGCTGGTGCCGGCCGACTCCTGGGACCCGGACCGGGAGACCTTCCACGACTGGCTGGTCGACCGGATCGCCCGGCGCTACCCGCAGCTCGCCGCCGACCATCCGCGCCGCGACGCCGTGCTGCGTGACCTCGTCGAGACCGACCTGGTCGTGCCGGTCCTCGACGGACTGGACGAGGTGCCCGAGGATCGACTGCTCGCCTGCCTCGACGAACTCAACGCGCTACCGACCCAACGATTCGTGCTCACCTGCCGGACCACCGTCTACGAGCGATACCTGAGCCAGGGCGAGAAGCTGCGCGGCACCGCCGTGGTCATGCTCGAACCATCCGCGTCCGCCGAGGTGGCCGACTACCTGGTCGACTCGGCGCCGCTGCACCAGGTGGACAACTGGACCACTGTGGCGACCGGGCTGACCGCCGCCCCCCAGCTGACCGCCGCGCTGAGCACGCCGCTGATGGTGGCGATGGCCCGTAGCGCCTTCGACCAACCCGGCACCGATCCGCGCGACCTCCTGCCGTTGGCACGCGAGCGGGGCCAACGCTCGGTCGAGGACGACCTGCTGACCCGTGCCGTGGACGCCGCGCTGCGCTCGCGTCGGGGCGCGCAGGGCCTGCGCCGCTGGGAACCCGCCACCGCCCGGCGCTACCTGGCCTTCCTCGCCGCGCACCTGGAGTCGCTCGACGTGCGCGAGTTCCGCTGGTGGCAGTTGGGCGCCGCCCAGCCCGGCCCCTTCTGGGCACTCGCCGCCGGAGTGCGGACCGCGGCGGCGGTGTGGCTGACGCTGACGCTCGCCGCGGACGCCCTCACCACGACCGCGACGCTTGTCACCCACCCACCGACCAGGGACGTCCTCGACAGGCTGGTCCGGGAGACCGGCGCCCTCACTGTGACGGCGTTCGTGCTGGCCTTCGTCGTGGCGCTGATCCGAGGCTCGGGCCAGGTCGGTCGGGAACGACCCCGCCGGGTGGCGTTCGTCGGCGGGGTGCGGGCGTTTCGCGACGGGCTGCCCGGCGCGCTGTTCGTCGGTCTCTCGATCGCCGGTGTCACGCTCGCCTTCCTCACGGCCTACCCACCCACCCCGCAGCTGGTCGCGCTGCTCGACCGACTGCCCGGGGTACCCCCGTGGTCCGATCCAGCCCGCGCCGCCCTGGTGCTCGCGCTGTTGGGTACGACGTACGCGGCCGTCCGGGCCGGACTTCGGGTGGATGTCGCCGCGCCCGCCTCCGAGTTGGAGGCGACGAGCGTGGTCGAGACCGTCCGGGCCGACCGGGCCGCCGGCGTCGCCTCCGCGCTGGCCGCTGCCGCCACCGGCGTCGTCCGGCTGCTCGTCATCGTCGCGGCCCTGCGTCTGACCGGGGTGGTGTCGGCCGTCCCGCCACTGCCCGAGCTGAGCTACGCCGGTATCGGGTTCGGGCTGGGCTGGTGGCTGCTCCGAAGCGGCGGTGGGGCCTGGATGCGCTTCGCGCTCACCCGTGCCGCCCTCGCCGTCCGGGGTCGCACCCCGCACCGGCTGCTCGCCTTTCTGGCGTACGCCGAGGCCGTCGGCCTGTTGCGCGACGGCGCGGGAGCCTACCGGTTCCGGCACGCCCGTCTGCAGAGCCGACTCGCCGGCGGGTCGGTGAGCGCGCGACGGGGCAGCCGACTACGCGAGGAGTTCGGCGTCGAACTCGCCCAGGCCGGCTACTGGCCGGAGGCGCTCGGGGTGTTCGGCGACGTCACCCGGGTGCGAGCCGCGAACATCGGGCACGGCGACGACCTGACGGTGGCGGCACTGCGCCGGGCCCTGCTGACCGGCGCGGCGGCGGGGCAGTGGACCGAGCTGGCGAGTCTGCTGGCCCTCATCCCACCTCCGGCCGAGCCGACACCCCTGGCGGTGCTGCGGCACCGCGTCAGCCGACTGGTCGCGGCCGGCGCCCCGCTGGCCCAGCTGCTCCGCGCGGCCGAGGAGCTACGCGACGCGGCGACCGCCGACCACGGGCGGGCAGAAGCGGACGCCGGGCCCGGCCGGCTGGCACCGGGAATCGAGGAGTTCCTGGCCGTCCTGCACCACCTCAGCGGCGACACCGCCGCGGCGCAGGCCCGTCTGGACCAACTGCTCCTCGACGTCGGCCAGGATCTCGGCGAACCGGTACCCGTCGGCGCGGGCCTGCTGGCCGCGCTGCTGGTCGACGACAACCTCCTCTCGCTCGCCCTGTTCGTCTGCCACCAGGAGCTGCTGCTCGCCGACCAGCCACCCGACCGGGTCGACCTGCTGCTGCTCGTTGAAAGCTGGCGTTGGTCGGTCGAGGTGATGCGACAGCACACCGACGAACGCGCCGAACTGCACAACCGCATCCGGGCCGCGGTGGCCGATCGCCGTGCGCACCCGGGCGGTCGCAGGTGCGGCCGACGCGAGCTGGCCGAGCTGGGACTCCAGCTGTGCCACGCGCTCATCGAGCACCAGACGCTGGGTCCGCTCGCCGTCGTGGCGTCGCGCCGGCTGGGAGCCGTCCTCGCCGAACCCGACATCCTCGAACTGACGCTGCACCGAAGCGCACCCATGTGGCACGGCGGCTGACGAGGACACCGACTGTTGAACCGGGACGCGACACTGGGATTTCCGTGACCGGGGAGGAGACTCGTGCCGTTCGTCAGAGCGCACACCAGGAGGAACGGCGCGCGGGTTCGGGCGCACTACCGCAGGCGGCGCTCCGGGCGCGTTCGACGAAGGTCGACGGTCCGCCGCCTCTCCGGTGGCGGCAGCCCGGCCAACGGCTGGCTTCTGGTGCTGGCCCCCGTCATCGGCTTCGTGCTCCTCGGCATGGTCGTCGACGTCGTGCGGCGGCACCCCTACTGGTCCGCGTTCCTGGTGCTCCTCATCGTCGCCGGGGCGATCACCGTGGGACTGCTCGTGTCGCGGCAGCGCGCCCGCGAACGGGTAGAGCAGGCCCAGCGGGACAGGTTGATCACGGTCACCGACACCATGAGTGGCCCGGAGTTCGAGCAGTGGTTCGCCCGGATCCTGATGGCGTCCGGGTTTCGGAACGTGACGGTGTGCGGCGGCTCGGGCGACCGGGGAGCTGACGTGTTGGCGAGCGCCCCCGACGGCCGCCGCGTCGTGGTGCAGTGCAAGCGGCAGAGCGTCGGCAACCGGGTGGGCAGTGCCGCGATCCAGCGGTTCGCCGGCACCTGCCGGGACATCCACGGCGGCGAGATCTGCCTGCTCGTGACGAACAGCTACTTCACCGCGGGCGACGGCATCCGGATGGCCCGACAGCTCAACCTCACGCTCGTCGACCGGGAGGCGCTGGCGAGGTGGGCCTGGACGGGGAGCCCGCCGGTGGCGGCGCTCGGGGCGGTAGTGCCGCGCTGATGCGGGTCACAGTCGGAGCTTGCCCGGCGCTGGCAGCCATCCTTCTGACGCGGCTTCCGGCACTGAAAGATCATGGACAGCGGATTGCGGGCGCGGTAACTACTGTCCCGGCATGGCACCGTCGGTTCCCAGAAGTGTCAGTGCGACAGACGCTGCCGGCACGGTGAGCGGCCGAGCCGGCGGGGGTTCGGTGCTGCCCTCGGTGCCGAACGACCTGGCCAGTCGACAGATGTGCTGTGCCATGCACCTGCACCCGCCGTTGGCGGCGCAGGTGTTGCTGCACTACAGCATCGACAACCCGAAAGCGTGGTGCCCCCCGTTCGGGGTGGACGCGGTTGCGCTGGTGCGGCACGCCCGGGCGGCCGACACTCGGTGGCGGGAGCTGTACGGCGCGGTCGCGCTGACGCGATATTCGTTGCTCATCCTGGTCGCGCTCGGCGTCCTCCTCCTCTGGCGCGACGGAGTGGTCACGGCGCTGCTCGCGCTGCCGCTCATCGTCGTGGCCTGCGGAGTCGGGTGGCGCACCACCTTCCTCAGTCTTCAGCAGACCCGCGCGGCGGCGATCGACACCATGGCGGAGGAGAAGCCGCTGGCCACCCAGGCGCCAGAGCTCGACTCCGACCTGGAGGAAGGACTCGCCGCCCTGCAGGACGCCAACATGATCGTCTTCGAGGTTGACGCGGACAGCCCGTTCGTCGGCAGCGGCACCGAGATCGGCCGCTGGGCACTGCCACCCATCGACGTCAGCCGCAGTCGAGAAAAGAATCGAGACGGTACGCGACCACCTGCGACCTTCTCCATCCGAGAACTGCACGACGATCTGATCCGGCTCGCCGGGTCACGGCTCGGGCTGAGCGACATCGAGGTCACCAAACGGATCTACGTGCGGGGGGACGTGCTGCCGGACTGCGAGGGGCTGTTCCATCCCGACGAGGTACGCCCGCCGTGCCGGCTGGACACCTCCTGGGTGGATCTGGGCAGCGACGCGCCGGGGGAGCAGGCCAGGACGTACGTGTGTCTGGCGAAGAGCCTCGTGGGTAGCCAGATCGTCGTCACGCTCTTCGCCCGCTACACCCTCGAACAGGGCATTCTGTCCTGCGAGTTCGCCGCCTTCGTCCTGCCGCCCGTCCTTCGCGACTCCGCGCCCGCCACCGGGTTCTACGGTCTGTTCGGGGAGGATCTCAGCCCTATTCATGGCCGTTCGACCACCTGGGCACTGACCATCGCGGCGTGGCGCACCTACGTCGCCGAGCTGTTCCGGCGCTCGGACCGGGGCATCGATCTGGCCGAGGCGCACGAGAATCGGACGCAACATCACTACGAGGCGCTCCAGGAGGGCCGACGCTACGACTACGGGGCGCCCTTCAGCGCGCGAGAGCTCGCCGCGACCACGAGCATCGAGAGCTACTTCGAGATCGCGGATGTGCGTGACTGTCTGTTACGGATGCAGCGAGGAGTGATCGACTGTCTGGTCGCGTTCCTGACCGACAAGGGGATCGACACGTCCGAGATAGCCGCCGGAAAGCAGCGGATCATCAACAACATCACCAACATCGGGGAGGTGTCCGGCCGGGGCAACATCTTCGGGAACCACGGACGGGTGTCGAATTTCGATCGCGATGACCAGGCGGCCTGATCGGTTGGTGGCCCGCGGCTCCGGCCGGTCGGCGACCAGGAAGTAGGAGTCAGTGAGTCAGTTCAACTTCGGCGGCGACATCACCGGTGAGGCGAACGTCTTCGGTGACCACGCGCAGGTGCACAACCGGAGCAACGACTTCAGTCGAGGCTCGGATCTCGCCGGTCTCGTCGCCGCAATGGTCGACGAGATCGCGAAGCACCGGACGGAGGTTCGCGAGGCCGAACGGCTGACCCAACTGGCAAGCACGGCTGCGGCGTACGCCGCCGAGCCGCGGCCCAACGTGGAGGGCATCCGCAGCCTGCTACCGGCGCTGCTGGCAGGTGCCGGCACGGTGACCGCCGTCGCCGATGCCGTGCTGCGCGTCTCCCAGGCCGTCAACAGCCTTTGAGGGAGGTGGACATTGAGCTGGCACCTGTCGCCGGCGAACCCGGGTTGGTTGGCATTCGCGGACCGATGCTGACCGCTGTTTCCGAATGACGTTCGAATATTGGGACCAACCGCCGGCACCCGACCTCACCGGACGCCACCGCCACCCAGGGCCGGTCACCGTGCCAGCTCGTGGCCACGTCTTCATCTTCGAAATGCAGGTGGCTCGAACCTCAGCCCTCCGCCTCACCGATCAGGACCCTCGCCAACGTCCTCGACGAATTCGTCCTCAAGGACGAGCGGTCGAACGCCGAGCACCTGGCTTCTTCACTAGATCGAGGAAGCGCTGCGCCGTAGCGGCCGAGTCGGGCAGCCCCTGGAAGCGCACGAAGCGGCAGAGACCATCAAGCTTCTCGACGACATCCTCAAAAACAGAGGGAATGGCACCGACTCCTGATGCCTCCGAGAACGGAAACGGTCGGCACGCAGCACCGCCAGCAGGTGGACCGTGACGGAAGGTTGGACCTGGAACGCTTCGAAGCGGGTGGCGGGCCGCCCTCGTCAACCACCTCGCCCTAGGATCTCTGGAATGCAGGAGGGCCGGTGGACGACGATCACGCCGTCGCAGTTCGCGCACGAGCGGGAGGCGCTGGCGCACGTCCAGGCGCTGCTGCCGGACAGCGAGCCCTACCGTGCCTGGTCAAACTTCACGTTCACTGCCCAGACCGGGCATCCCTACGAGGTCGACCTGTTGGTTGCCGCCCCCGGCGGCCTCTACCTCATCGAGATCAAGGGCCTCAACGGACGGCTCAAGTCCAGCGGCTCCAACTGGATCCTCCAGGGCCCGAACGGCACCCGTACCTTCGACAACCCGCTGCACCTGGCCGACGGCAAGGCGAAGAAACTCAAGTCGCTACTCCAGGTAGCCGCCTCGCGACGTAAGGGTCAGCAGGTCAGGATCCCCTTTGTGCAGGCGGCGGTGTTCCTGTCCAAGCCTGGCCTGCGGGTGGAGCTGTCCGAGCACCACCTGCACGGCATCTTTGGCCCGGAGCCGGCTGCGAGTCATGAACCCGGGCCGCTACCACCGATCAGCTCGCTGCTGCGGCGACCACCACAGGACGAACGGCAGCGGGTCACCAAGGAGATGTCTGCGGCACTGCCCGACCTGCTCGACGCGGTGGGCATCGCCCGTAGTCGGCGGCACTACCAGGTCGGCGCCTGGGAGCTGGAACCTCGTCCGTTTGATGTCGGCCCCACCTGGCAGGACCACCAGGCGCGGCACCGCGAGCTGGATCGCGAGCGCCGTCGGGTGCGGATCTACCTGGTCGAGCGCAATGCCGTACAGACCGAGCGGGCCAGTATCGAGCGTGCCGCCAAGCGGGAGATGCTCGCCCTGCACGGCATCAACCACCCTGGGATCGTGCAGGTTGACTCGATGGAGTCGCACGAGGCCGGCCCGGCACTGATCTTCCGGTACGACCCCCGCTCGGTGCGACTGGACCACTACATGGCCCAGTACGGCGACCGCCTGGACGCGCTGAGTCGGCTCGCGATGATTCGCCAGCTCGCCGAAACGGTGGCGTACTCGCATCGGCGGCGTCTGCACCACCGGGCACTGTCCGCCCGCAGCATCCTGGTCAACCCCGGTCGGACGCGGCGCGGTGGCAGCGAGGACGAAGCCTGGCTCACACCGCAACTGAAGATCAGCGACTGGCAGGCGGCGACCCGAGGCGCGGACAGCGCCGGGGGCAGCAGCGGCGATCCGGTGACCCTCTCCTCGCACGCGGCGGCGCACATCGAGCGGTCCGCGGAGGCGTACCTCGCACCCGAGTTGACCGCGCCGACACCCGATGCGGTCGCGATGGACGTCTTCGGTCTCGGCGCGCTGGCGTATCTGATCCTGACCGGTCAACCGCCGGCCGCGAAACGTCCCGAACTGCTCGCCCGGTTGGCCCGCGACAACGGTCTGCGGGCTGCCGCTGTCGCCGACGGCATCAGTGAGTTCGCCGACGAGCTGATCCAGGCCGCCACCGCACCGGTTCCTGCTCAGCGGCTTACCACCGTTGCCGACTTCGTCGAGATGCTTCAAGGCGTCGAGGACGAGTTGACCACCCCACTCCCCGCTTCCGTGCACCCGGAGGATCCGGAACCCGAGCAGGCCGATCCGCTGGAAGCGCGCGGCGGGGACCGGGTCGGCGAGTGGAAGATCGTCCGCCGCCTCGGTACCGGCTCGACCTGCCGGGCGTTCCTTGGCTTCAACGAGCGCACCCGCCGGGAAGAGGTGCTCAAGGTCGGGCTGTCCGACGAGAAGGGCGCCCGACTGGCCCACGAGGCCCGGGTGCTGGGCCCGCTCACCGACTCCCGGGTGATCCGGTTGGCGCGACCCGAGCCGTTACAGCTGGGCAACCGCACCGTCGTGGTCCTGGAGCACGCCGGCGACCACACCCTGGCCCGAAAGTTGCGCGACGACGGCCGGCTCACCGTCGACGAGCTGGAGACGTACAGCGACTACCTGTTTGGCGCCCTCGACTATCTGGAGGGCGAGGGCGTCTACCACCGCGACATCAAGCCGGACAACATCGCCATCCGGATCCGGCCCAATCGCACCCGGCAACTGGTGCTGTTCGACTTCTCCCTCGCGGGCGTCTCGGTCAAGGAGATCAGCGCCGGTACTCCCCGCTACCTGGACCCGTTCCTGGGCGCGGCCAACCGCCCCGTCTATGACAAACACGCCGAGTGGTACGCGCTCGCGGTCACCCTGCACGAGATGGCATCCGGGGAGCTGCCGGTCTGGGGCGACGGTGGCACCGAACCGCAGCTCACCGACGGCCCGCCGGTGCTGGCCGCCGAGGCGTTCGACCCGGCCATCCGCGATGGGCTCGTGGAGTTCTTCCAGCGCGCGCTGCACCGTGACCACCGGCAGCGTCACGCGTCGCTGAAGGACCTGCGCGACGCCTGGCAGGACGTCTTCCGCCGCTCCGACGCGAGCACCCCGGTCGGCAGCGAACACCCAGACGTTGACGAGCCGGACGAGCAGGTCGCCGCAGCGGCCCGCGACGAGGCCGCCGACAAGGCCACCCGGGCCACCACGCTGGAGGCCGCAGGTCTCACCCCCAGGGCGGTCTCGGCCGCGCACCGCCTGGAGGCCACCACCGTCGCCGAGCTGCTCACGGTCGCGAACAAGCTCGCACACCTGCCCGGTCTGGGTGCAAAGACCCGCCAGGAGCTGCAACGCCGGGTCAAGGAGTGGCGCCAGCGGCTTGGCGAGCGGGAAACGCTGCCCACCACGCCCGCCGCCCGCAAGGCGGCCAGCGAGGAGGCGGCCACCGAGACCACCGCGGGCCACGGCGACGCCGATCTGGTACGCGTCGGCCTGGACGCCATCGCCACGCTGCTCATTCCCGCCAAGAACGGCCGCAACGCCACCGAGATCGAGGCCACCCGGCTGCTGCTGCACCTGCCTGACGAGTCGGGGGAGCTGCCAGCCTTGCAGCTCTGGCCGCAGCAGCCGCAGGTCGCCAGCGCGCTGGGCGTCACCGCCGGCCGGGTCGCGCAGATCCTCGGTAAGCAGCGCAAACGCTGGCACGACATCCCGGTGGTCGGCAGCGTGCGTACCCAGATCGTCGAGCTGTTGCAGGACGGCGGCCGGGTGATGGGCGTCGCCGAGCTGGCCGCGGCGCTGCTGAGCAGCCGTGGCTCGGTGCGCACCGGAGACTCGCTGCGTCTCGCCGTGGCCGTCGCGGCGGTGCGCGCCGCCGTGGAGGTCGACGCGCTCGCCGACGAGCCGCGCCTGCTGCTGCGCCGGCACTCGCGCGCCGACATCGACGGCAAGCCCCACCCTCGCGGCGACCGGCTGCTGGTGGCGCTCGAGGTCAGCGACGACGACGCGCCGGACACTCCGGCCGCGCCAGCGCTGCTCGACTACGCCGACGCGCTCGGCAAGGCCGCCGACAAACTCGCCGCCAGTGAGGTGCTGCCCAGCCCGGCGACAGTGCTGCGTACCCTCGCGGCGGTGACCGCGCCCGGCGGCGCGGCCGACGCGTTCGACGAACGGCGACGGGTGTTGCTCGCCGCGGTAGCCTCGGAGCGGGCCGCCGCCACCGCGCGGTTGGAGCTCTACCCGCGCGACCTCGAACCGGTGCGGGCTCTGCGGTTGGCTCAGGCTGGCGTGGTGCCGCCGACGGTCCCTTCCGACGGTCGGCGTGGGCTGACCCCGACGCACGTCGCGGACCGGGTCACCGCGCGCTTCCCGGAGCTGGACCCGCTGCCGGGTCACCCCAAACTGGACCGGCTGCTCGCCGAGGCGGGCTTCGAGCTGCGCTGGGACCGGGACCGCTACGTCTCGCCGCCACCGCGTGCGGCCTCGTCCTCGGTGTCGATCGTTCAGCGGCGTCCGTCGGTGACGGCCGCGCCGAGCCGGTGGACGGCGGAGTCGCCCGAGCTCGCGGCCGCGATGCGCGCCGAGGAGCGGCTTGCCGGGGCGCGGTCCGCAGGTGGGTTCCGGGCGCTGACGGTACGCCTCAACCGTTATCACCTGGCCCGGGAGGAACTGGCTCGGCGCTTCGAGGCCCGACCGGTCAACGTGGCGGCCCGCTTCCTGGACCACCTGCACGCCCTGGTCGACGCCCGCCCGAAGCCGACGTGGGAGACCGTGCTCAGCGCGGACGTCGCCGAGGAGGGGTCGCGGGCGGCGATCAAGCTGGGGGAGTACGTCGAGCAGGCGTGGCAGCTGACCGTGCCGTCGCTGCGTTCCTCGCTGTCTGCCGCGGATGGTCCGGTGTTGCTGCACGACGCGGCGGTGCTGGCGCGGTACCGGGCGATGGAGCGGCTGCACGAGCTGGCTGATGCGGCGCGCGGCGGTGCGGGGGATGTCTGGCTGCTTTGCCCGATGGAGGATCCGGCGCTGCTGCCCAAGCTGGACGGTGCAGTGGTGCGGGTGGGTGACAACGAGTGGATCGCGTTGCCGGACGCCTGGGTCGTCAACGCCCACCGCAGCACGGTGGCAGCCTCCTGACCAGTTGTCGTTTGAGTGGCGGGAGGTCCCAGTGGCGGCACCTCAAGGGTTACCGGCAGCGGATACGGCTCGTGTGCGCCGGTGGTGCGATCAGCGGGTCCCCGAGCGGGTCCGTGACCAGGTACGCATCGAGTGTGAGGAGGCGGCCCGTCACCTGACGATCGTCGAGTGTCGGGCCCCGTGGCGGGCCGAGTTGGGGTCGGAGTGGACTCGTCTTCCCGTCGCGCGCCTCGAGTACACCAGGACCACTGGCACCTGGACGTTGTACTACCGGGAGCGCACCCTTCGGTTCCGTCGGTACGACCTGGTCCCGCCGACAACCAACGTGGGGGAACTCCTCGACGAACTCGATCGGGACCCGACAGCGATCTTCTGGGGCTGACCGCTCGATTTCCCGACAGCGTTCGCAGCCCCAACGGCGTACCGTCCGGGTCCACCTATGGGAGGAGTCGGATGAGTTTCCTGCGGCAGGCAGAGCAGTCCCCGGACACCGAGCGGATGTTCGACAGCGACACGAAGGCGATGGGCTACCTGCCCAACTACACCAGGTTGTTCGCCCACAGCCCGGCGGTGTACCTGGCATGGCAGCAGCTCAACGGTGCGGTGAAGGACGAGATGGAGCTGCGCCGCTATGAGTTGGTGACCCTCGCCGCAGCCCGGGCCCTGAAGTCCTCCTACTGCGGCCTGGCTCATGGAAAGGTCCTACGCGACAAGTTCTTCGACGCGCCGACCGTCGCCGCCATCGCGTCAGACCACGGCAGCGCCGGTCTCTCGGCGCAGGAGGTCGCAGTCGTTCACTTCGCCGGTAAGGTCGCGACCGATGCGACCTCCGTCACCGAGGCCGACGTCGCGGACCTGCGCGGTCACGGTCTCGATGACACGGACATCTTCCACGTGATCCTCGCCGTTGGCGCCAGATGCTTCTTCAGTACCGTCCTCAGCGCGGCCGGGGCTGAGCCCGATCCGCAGTACAACGAGAGCCTGGACGTGGATCTGCGCCAGGCGCTGAGCTTCGGCGGTTAGACCTAGCGAATAACGCAGCGACCGGCTGTCCGAGCGTCACCGGGGAGCGCGGAGCTGGCGTTCGTCTCTCGCGACGCCATGCGCGACGGATCACCTGACGTGTCCGCCGAACAGGTTCAGCAGGGCTGTTTGTTCGGGCGTCAGGCGCAGCAGGGGTGTTCCGTTGGTGCCGGGGAAGATCCGAGCCCCGTCGAGGTCTGCCCGGCGAATGCTCGTCGCGATGCCGACCTTGACGCCCCGACTGACCAACGTCTCGAGCAGGCGGGGCGTGTCGAAGAGGTACGCCGCGGCAATCTGCCACCGGTGGTGCCGCACTGCGCCGAGCGGTCGTGTCGGACCGCTGAAGATCAGGTAGACGTCGCAGGGGTGTGGGCTGATGTCGATTCCGGTGAACACGTCGCCGTAGGTCTTGACGTTGACGGTCCGACCGGCGAGCGGACCGGACCGGAAGACACCGTCGTAGCCGGCCTGGACCGCCGTACCCGCCAGCTCGATGTCGAACACCTGCGCGGCGATGAACTCGCCGATGTCACCTGGGCGGGCTGACCGCCCGGTGAGCGCCGCGATCCTGGCGTCCAGGTCGTCCCGAGCCTGCAGCAATGCCGCCAACTGGTGCAACTTCTCGGTCACGAGGTCGATTCTTCGCGCTGCGCACTGGCTTGACCAGTGACACGTCGCCAACTTTCGGTCATGACGACCTCGGGTTGGCAGCGTAGCTGAGCCGGTCATTCTCCCGAGTTAGGAGCCGCACGTCTCGTTGAGCATGGCCAGTTCGTCCGGCCGTCCTGACTGCAGATCGTTTCGATCGCGTCCATCGGAAATCCGACACCATCAATGATGTGGGCAAGGTGCGCGCGCACCTGGCAGGCAAGCAAGCTCGCTGGAGCGGCAAAATGCCTGATCTTCAGCGGCAGGACCGATTGGCAGCGACCGGTCAGGTACTTAAAGTTACCGATGCTTCACCCCAAGCGACGGCGAGCCGATCGGCGGACTGCGGATGGCTGTGAACACGCATCGAGCGAATTGCGCGAATGCTCAAAATCCGGGCTGCAAGTGCTCCGGCTGTGGTGGCTCGCTACACGGCTGGGATGGGTGGGCGACGCTGGCCGTCGAGCGCCCGGCCGTACGCGACGAGCGGCGACGCACGCTCAACGGCGACATCCAGAAGGGCCGCGCCGGAGAGCTGAGGTCCAACGCGAGAAACCGTCAGGCGTCCCTCGATCTTGCCCGTCTGGGCATCGTTGAGCACCTGTGGGCCACGGACCCGCGTCCCAAGGCAGAGGGCAGGCTTGAACGTGACTTCCAGATCGGCGACAGGGTGGCGCTGTCGTTCGACAACGGGCGGATGAACATCCTCGCCGATGCGCTCATGGTGGACCCCTGGGACGAGATATCGCGCGACATCGACAGCCTCGTTCAGAACGAGGCAACCGCCCGGGAGGTCAAGAAGGGTCTGGCCAGTCACGGCTGGTGCAGACTGCTCATGGCACTGATCCAGTTGATCGAGAAAATCAACAAGGTCATCGGCCTTTTCACTGACGCGGCCAAGCAGGCCGTCAAGAAGGCGTTGTCGAATCACTTCACGTCCCGCATCTCCGAGATGGTGAAGGACGCGGTCGTCGACATCGTCGTCGACAAGGTGTGGGCGGCTCTGACGCGGCTGCTCGAAGCCCACTTTCCCCTCCTGGGTGCCGACACCGTGCGCGTCCTTCGGATGCTGGCCGTGTTCGCCTGCCCTTCGGTCGAACGGCACCGGGATGTCTACCAGCACGCTGTCGTGCCGCTCATGGGTGACGCCCACGGACTCGTTGCGGAGGACGTCAAGGCGCAGGTGGTCACCCTCTTCACGGCGTGGTGGCAGCGCAAGGGCCCTGAGCCTGCGCTGTGACGCCCTCCGGTGGCATCAAGGGAATTGATGGGGTCGTATGGCTCAGTGAGCGGGCCCGCGGCCGAAGACTTCGGCCGCCCCGAGATGGCGAGGCGGGCGTCGTTGCGGGTCAGAGGCCGGCGAGTTGAACAAAGATTTCGCGCTTGGTGGTCGCGTTGCCTCGGCGGTTGATGACGTAGCCGGTCAACCAGACCCAGCCGTGGTACGTCGGCTGGTCGGACACGGAGACGACGCGGAAGGTCAGGGAGCGATCTCCGGAGAACTGCACCGAGGCTCGGCCGTCGATGACGAGCAGGTCGCCGGGGGACGGGCGCGCGGTCACCAGCGGCCGGTGTTGCGGCCGTGCTCCTGAGCAGACGAGCAATCCCGCGCGTGCATGGTCTGCCAGTCGCGCAGCGCCCGCTTGATCCGGTCGTTCTCCTGGCTGAGCAGCCGTACCGTCTCGTTGAGCATGGCCAACTCGTCGCTGACCCGGGCCTGGAACTCGCGTACCTCATCGGGGTCGACGCCGCGCCGGCACGCGGCGAACTCGCGGGTCCGCACCTCGTGCGGCGTCAACCGGCCCGGGTATCCGGCGGGGTAGGGACGGCCACCTCGATACACCTGAGCCACGGCGATCCTTTCTGAGGGCAGGGGGAAGCGCAGAAGGTCCGTGTGGTGGGTCTGGAAGGGCGGGCCGTCCGCGCGGGGGCCGCGGGCGACCCGCCCGCTCCGCTGACGCAGCCCCATTCGGCGGTACGACAGCAGAGCAGTCCGGTGGGTCGGGACGGGCACACGCACCCGCCCCGACCAGGGGATGAGCCGAACTCGTTGCCACGCGAGGATCGACCTCGCCCAACATAACTAGGGAACACAGGGAAGTCAAAGAACATTGTTAAGGCATTCGAGCTGTGATCGAATTCGGGTTGCCACGCGAGGAGTGACATGCCCGAATCAGCTGGATATCTACGCATCGCCGATGACGTGATGGCGGACGTGAGGTCGGGGAAGTTGAAGCCCGGCGAGCGGTTGCCGTCGGTCGCCGAGACGCGCGCCGACTACGACGTCAGCTATGGGACTGTGCAGTTGGCGTACGTCCGACTCGAAGCGCTGCGGGTGATCCGGCGGCAGCAGGGCAAGGGTGTCTTCGTGACCGACCCGAAGACCTGGATGCGGGAGCCGTAGGTAGCGGCCCGGCTAGCTATCCGAGCCTTTTGGGTACCCCCGTCCCGTCGACGGGACGACTAGAGTCGGCGCGTGATCGACCGGAAACTGCTCTTGTCCGACCTGCAGAAGCAGGTCAAGAACCTGGAAAAGGACCTGCGTGAGCAGGCAGAGTCGGTCGAGGAGGTGCGCCTCCGCCTGCGTGGCGAGTACGACCACGCCTTCAAGGTTGGACGCACCGCCGCCACCTGGACAGCCTGGCGAGATGAGCGTGTCACCCAGGCCGCCGTCGCCTGGGTGCTCGGCACCGTCTTCGTACGCTTCTGTGAGGACAACGGGCTGCTGCCCGACCCCTACCTGGCTGGCCCGGGGGACCGTCTCGTGCTGGCCGAGGAGGCCGAAGCGCAGTTCTTCCGCGACCAACCCAACAAGACGTTGCGTCACTGGCTGCGCCAGGGCTTCGACGCTATAGCCAGCACTCAGGCCGGTGAGTCACTCTTCGACAAGCGGCACAACCCGCTCTACCAGATCCCGCTCTCCCACGACGAGGCAAAGAACCTCATCGCCTTCTGGCGCCGTCGCGGCGAGACCGGCGGCCTGGCCCACGACTTCGCCGACCCAGAGTGGGACACCCGCTTCCTCGGCGACCTCTACCAGGACCTCTCCGAGGCCGCCCGCAAGACCTACGCTCTGCTCCAGACCCCGGACTTCGTCCAAGAGTTCATCCTCGACCTGACGCTCACCCCGGCGATCGATGAGTTCGGCCACGACGTGGTCAAGACAATCGACCCCACCTGCGGCTCCGGCCACTTCGTCCTCGGTGCCTTCCACCGCCTTCTAAAGGAGTGGGAGCAGCACGCCCACAACCGCGACCCCCACGAGAGGGTGCGCCTCGCCCTCGACGCCGTCCACGGCGTCGACATCAACCCCTTCGCGGTCGCCATCGCCCGCTTCCGTCTGTTGGTTGCTGCTCTCCGGGCGGCTGACTTCAAGACCTTTTCCGGTGCAGCTGGGCACGCCTTTCCCCTGCATCTCGCAGTCGGAGACTCTCTCATCAAGTCCAGGCAAGACACCCTTCCCGGGACGGACGTCGACGGCGAATCGATGGTCGAATTCGCCTACGCAACGGAGGACATTAAGGAACACCGGGGGATCCTTGGCGTTGGTCAGTATCACGTCGTCATTGGAAACCCGCCGTACGTCACGGTCAAGGACAAGGGCCTGAACGAGGCTTACCGCGATATGTATGACACCTGCTCCGGCAAGTACGCCCTCTCAGTGCCGTTCGCGCAGCGGTTCTTCAATCTCGCCAAGACCGCCGACCTAAACGGCGACGGCGCTGGGCATGTCGGCCAGATCACCGCTAACTCGTTCATGAAACGCGAGTTTGGCAAGAAAATGATCGAGAAGTTGTTCGCCACTCAAGTAAGCCTTACATGCGTCATCGACGCCTCGGGCGCATATATCCCAGGTCATGGCACGCCCACGGTCATCCTAATCGGTCGCAACACCAACTTGAATCGTCCTGGCACGATCCGTGCCGTTATGGGTATTCGAGGTGAGCCCGGCGCCGTTGCGAATCCGAGTGAGGGTGCGGTCTGGCGGGCGATCGTAGACCAGATAGAACGGCCTGGCTCTGAGAGTCAGTGGGTGAGCGTCGCCGACATCCCTCGTAGGAACTTGGCCACCTTCCCTTGGAGCCTGACAGGCGGTGGCGCGGATCGCTTGATGGATGGTCTTAACGACGCGAAAAAAGTTGCTCTGGGATCGGTTGCTTCGTTGAGTGGTGTCGTTGCCATTACCGGTGAGGACGACGCCTTCTTCGTGCCTCAAGTAATGCGCAACGATTTTGAGGAATTCCGACCCATGGTAACAGGCGATGTAGTACGTGATTATGGGGCAGACTCCGAGACGGTGACGGTGTGGCCATATGACCAGCACCACCGTGTACGAGCATCGGCGGAGCTGCCAAAGATCTGTCAACATTTGTGGAGCAATCGTCGCGTGCTTCAGCGCCGAAAGCGGTTCGGCACCCTCATTGAAAATATCCCATCCCTGGCATGGTATGAATTCGGCGAGCTGTATCGGGAAAAGTTGCGGACGCCGCTCTCGATCGCGTTCGCTTTTGTTGCAACACATAACCATTTCGTATTGGATAGGGGTGGCCGAGTCTTCAATCGGTCTGCTCCGGTCATCAAGTTGCAAGAAGGTGCTTCCGAAGATGAACACCTCAGGCTGCTTGGGCTGTTAAACAGCTCAACTGCTTGCTTCTGGCTGAAGCAAGTAAGCCACGCGAAGACCGGCGCGGACAATTCAAGCGGCGGTGGCAACCGGTGGAGCCCAGAGCCTTGGTACTCCTTCTACGAATTCACTGCCACGAAGCTACAAGATTTTCCGCTCCCTTCGGCGTACCCCGTCGACTTGAGCCGAGAGATCGAGGGGCTGGCGCAGCGGCTGGCCAGGGTGATCCCGGCGGCGGTCGCGGCCTCCGGAGTTCCTAACCGCGAGCGGCTGGTCGCCGCCCGCGACGAGTGGCACTCCATCCGGGCGCAGATGATCGCGTTGCAGGAGGAGTTGGACTGGCAGGTCTACTCGCTCTACGGGCTGCTGGACGAGGAGTTGATCGCGCCGGCCGGCTCGGTGCCGGAGCTTAGGGCTGGGGAGCGGGCGTTCGAGATCCTGCTCGCCCGCAACGTGAGGGCCGGGAGAGTCGAGACAGCTTGGTTCAAGCACCCGAGCCACAGCTTCGAAACCTGCATCGGCTTGCCGGAGCACTGGTCGGACGAGTACCGGGCGGTCGTGGAGCGGCGGATCGCCGTCATCGAGGGCAATCGCAACATCGGGCTGATCGAGCGGCCGGAGTGCAAGCGGCGCTGGGCCAGCGAGGGCTGGGATGTCATGCAGCAGAAGGCGCTGCGCGACTGGCTGTTGGACCGGTGTGAGGCGCGGGAGTTGTGGCACCAGCACGTCGACGGCCTCGAACAGCCACGCCCGCTGACCACCGCGCAGCTCGCCGACGAGTTGCGCCGCGACGACGACGTGCTCACCGTCGCCAATCTCTACGCGCCCGGTCAGGATCTCGGCAAGGTGGTCGCCGGCCTGGTCGCCGACGAGCATGTGCCGCACCTGGCCGCGCTGCGCTACAAGGACACCGGTCTGGTCAAGCGCGCCGACTGGGAGCAGGTGTGGGACCTGCAACGGCAGGAGGACGCGCTGCCCGACGAGGCGGCGAAGCGGGAGTTCCGCAAGGGCATCCCGGTGCCGCCGAAGTACACCTCGGCGGACTTCCTCAAGAGCAGCTTCTGGAAGCATCGGGGCAAGCTCGACGTACCCAAGGAGCGGTTCGTCTCGTACCCCGGTGCCAGCCGCGACGGTGACCCGTCGCTGCTGGTCGGCTGGGCCGGCTGGGACCACCGCGAGCAGGCCCAGGCCCTGGCCACCCTGATCGTGGCCCGCGAGCAGGAGGACGGCTGGGCCGCCGACCGGCTGTTGCCGCTGGTCGCGGGGCTGCGCGAGATCCTTCCCTGGGTACGCCAGTGGCACGGCGAGTTCGACCCGGAGTGGGGCGCCTCGCCAGCGGACATCTACGACGGCTTCCTCGCCGAGACCACCAACCGACTGCACCTCACGGACGAGGCACTGACCTCGTGGCGACCGGCGAACGCCACCCGCGGACGCAAGGCCAAGGCATGACGACCGAGTCGGTGACGATCGGTTTGTGGTCGGCGGACGACGTCGAGGAGCTGACCGGGATCCTGGCGGCCCGCCGTTCCCGCCTGTGGCAGCTCACCGAGCCGGCCGACCTCGCGGCATGGGTGTTCGCCGACCCGGAGCCGGCACCGCTGGAGCCGCCGCCGGCTGCCTTCGACACTGACTGGGCCGATGGGCTGGACGAGCCGCAGCGCGCCGCATGGGCCTTGGCCGGATGGGTGGCCCGGATGGCGGTGCCCGAGGCGGCACCGACTGCCGGCACGCACTGGCTGCTGTCGCGGGTGAGCGACGGCCACGGCCCGCTGCTGCGGCTGACCGTCGGGGTGCTGGAAACCCTCGGCGTGTACGAGTCGGGCGAGGAGGTGTGGCTGCGGGTGGCTGCGGCACCGATCGGCCTGGCTATGGACGCCGGTACGGCGGACCTGGAGGAGTGGGGACGGCGCGGCATCGACGTGGGGGAGGACCGAACGAAGACCCTCGCCAAGGACAAGCTGCTGTTCACCTGCCCCGACATCGACACGGCGCTCTGGCTGCTCCGGCAGCCACCGGTGATGGCCGCCGCCCGAATGCTCAACGCCTGGGTGGCTGCCGGCCCATTCTCGTTCGAGAGCCGGTATCGACCCGAGGTAGCCGGCCGTGCCTGGCGGGCCGCCGAGGCCCTGATCTCCGGCGCGGCGCCCGCCGATGTTGCACGGGGGCGGGGCTTCGACCGGGAGTACGCCGGGTCGGCTGCGCCGGTCGACCTGCCGGCGCAGCGGTCGTTCGATGCGGACGCCTACCGGGCCGGGGTGAATGAGCACGATCGGCTGTGCCGGGCGTTGATCGACCACCTCGACGCCGCGGGCATACGGGCTGGTGCGGGACTGCACGACGTACCGGTGGACCTGGCGTGGCGGGATGCCGATGGGCGACAGTTCATCGCCGAGGTGAAGAGCGTGGTCGGGGGCAACGAGGTAGAGCAGCTGCGGTTGGGCCTCGGTCAGGTCCTCGAATACCGCCACCGTCTGGCGACGCGGGGAGTCGTTGCGACGCCTGTGCTGGTCGTGTCGAGATACACGGACCAGGCCTGGTTCGACATCTGCGCTGAGAACCAGGTCGTCCTGATCCACGGTGAGGGCATAGCGGACTGGACGACCGGGCTGCGATCCGCGCCCTGAGGATTGCGTCGGTGTCGCTACTGCGGCGATGGTGTTGTCAGTTCGGGGAGGGAACAAGACGTGACCACTGTTGACACGACGCAGGTGCCGGTGTGGACGCTCGCCACGGAGGCGGTGAGTGTGCCCGACGTGCTCGGTGCGGATGGCATGACGCCGGCCCGACTAGCCGAGCTGAGAACGGTCCTGGCGACACTCGCAGGCGCCCCCATCGCCACGCTGGAAGCGCACCCGATATCGGTCAGACGTGACCGGACCAGCGGGATTCCACTGCACGCGACCAGTCCGCTCGCGCAGCAGCTGTCGCACCTCGTCACTCAGACCGCGAACTCAGCGCCCTCGACGGTGAATGTCGCCACCTCAGGTGAGGTGCTCTACCGCATGGTGGTGCCAGCGAAGGTCGCCGCGCAGGTCGGTAAAGGGCTCGTCAAACCCATGGCATCGAGGGCAACCGCGGGAGGCGTTCACAGCGCACTGGTCAACTCCACCGGCATCGCGGCTCAGGCCACCTTTGTGCCCGTTGCCGGCAAGACCGCTGTTGCCGGGGCTGCGACCGGCTCAGCCGCGACCGCAGGTGTGGCAGCGGCCGGTGCCGGAGCGTTGACGGTGGCCGCGCCACTCGTGTTGATGGCCGTCGCGGTCGGCGTCAGCGCCTACGCCGATCACCAACGTCAGCAGGCTATCGAGCGAATCACCGACCTCCTGGAGCAGTTGCACGAAGACAGCCTGGAGAGGGAACGCAACGCGTTGGACGGTTGCCGTGACGCCATCGACAAGGCGACGTCGGTCCTTCTGGACCAGGGCCGCGTCGGCCTGTCATTGGGGTTGGATTCCTCGTCGTACGCGATCAACACAGCGGTCGAGGGAACCAAACGTCGGCTCACCAAGTGGCAACAGGCGCTTGCGGCGCTACCCGACGGCCCGATGGAGCTGGGCGTGTTGACGAAGGCGTTCCCAGGCATCAACGAAGAAGGCGGTGCGTTCCGGGCCCACCTGGAACTGGCGCGACTCGCCATCGCGCTCAAACGCCGGGTGCTCGTGCTCCAAGCGGTGGAGCATGCCCAGCTGGCGGGTGCGGACAACCCATTCAAGAGCTTCATTGTGAGCTTGCAGGAGGATGAGCGCCGCATCGACGAGTTGGAGTCAGGCATCAACTCGGTTCTGCTTCGGCTGTCGTCGGTGGAGTTGAAGCGTCACAGCGGTATCCGAAACATCATGTTCACGCAGGGCGAGGTCGACGAGCTGCTCAAGGCCGCGTATCGCCTGCGAGCCTGGGGTGATGGGCTCGCCGTCGGGAGCCAACAGGCTGACGTGGCGATTGAGATCGAACGAGGCACCGACGGATCGCTCGTGGTGTTCCCTGCCGTCGCCGCCTGACCGGAGGCGAACGAGTCGCCCTCTCGGGGCAGCTGAGCACCTGTCACGTTCGGTAGGGTGATGCTTCCGTGGCGTGCGAGGGGATGCGACGTGGATAAACCGGGCAGCGTCTTCTGTGTCGAAGGCCAGTGGGGCGACGATCTGGCTGAGCGCGGGTCGGTGCTGCCGACATTGGAGCTGCTGGAGCGGCTACGGCGGATTCGCTTCATCCACCGGGACGTGGCCACACCTGGCGAGCTGCGCTTCTATCTGGATCAGTGGCTGTCCCGCAAGTACACCGCGTATCGCGTCGGCATCTTTGCCATCGACGGAGCGCCAGGTACGTTGCGCCTTTCCAACCGGCACGAACTGGATCTCGCCGAGGTGATGAGCTGGATACAGGGGCGATGCGCCGGCAAAGTGCTCTACTTTGACTGCGGCACCATCCTCAGGGTTCCTGAGTCCGCCCTGCACGACATCCTGGAGCAGACCGGGGCGGACATGGTGTGCGGGTTCACCAGGACCATCGACTGGGTCGAGTCCTCGGCGTTCGACACGGTCCTCATCCCCCGGCTCGCCAACGGACGGAAGTCCAACAGCGTCGAGCAGTTGGTGAGGTCGGCCCGATGGGCTCCGTTGGCGCAGCACCTCGGCTTTCGCCTGCTCCCTCGAAGTGCTGCTGGCCAACGCATCCCCGCAATGCGCCAACCGACAGATTCCGTGTCGGCGTGAAGCACGCAACGGGCGGCGACGACCGCGAGGACGAGTGGCGATGATGGATGCGGATGGCGCCGAGAATTGGGTGCGTTCCTGGTCCGCCTCGGTGAGCGAACGCGCCGCCCAGGCCCAGGAGATGTCGAGACTCGTCGCGGACCTCACCGCGTCCGCAACGAGCGCTAACGGCGCGGTCAAAGTCACAGTGGCCGCATCCGGGGTTGTCACTGATCTCCGGTTGAACGATCGGGTGCACGGTTGGGCCGCTGAACGGATCGCCGCAGAGATCATGACTACCATGCGGCGGGCGCAGGCCCGGCTCGCAGACGATGTGGCTGACGTGGCTGCCAGGACGGTCGGCGAGGACTCGGAGACAGGCCGCGCGGTGGTGGCCAGCTATATCGAGCGCTTTCCCGAGCCGCCCGAGAGATCGGATGATGATCGCATCGGGCGCCGACAGGATCGCTGATGATCGACGGTTTCGAGGTTGACCCACAAACGCTGCGAGCCCACGCCAATGCTGTCGACGAGACCGCCGACGCGGTCGACGAATGCCGTCGCGCCGCGTCGTCGGTTGTGCTGGGCCGCGATGCGTACGGTCGGTTGTGCCAGCTGATACCCAGCCTGCTTCACCCGATTCACGAGGCTACTGTCGACAGCTTCGGCGAAACGGTTCGGTCGCTGCAGGAGGCGGCCGACGGGTTGCGTACGGTCTCCGACCGATACGAGCGAGGTGACGAACACGCGGCCACCCGGTTCGATGGGGGCACCTGGTGACCCAGCCATCACCGTTGATCGCCGTCCGCCAGGACAGCACGACCGCGTTCAGTGGCGTCTTCATCGCGGAGGACATCGACGCCCTGATGGCGGGTTACGCCTCCGGCGGTTGGATCGATGTCGCAATCGGCGGCGTCGCGACCTCGATGGACGCTCTCGCCTTCGCCACGGATCCGCTCGGCCAACTGGCCGCATGGGGGGTGGGGTGGCTGATCGAGCACGTCAAGCCCCTGTCCGACGCGCTGGACGAGTTGGCGGGCGACCCGGATCAGATCACCGCGTACGCACAGACCTGGCGCAACGTCGCGAAGGAGGCCGCCGAGGCAGGCACCACCTTCAGCGGGCTGGTGGGCAGCCAGGTGGGAGACTGGGGTGGCATCGCCGCCGACGCCTACCGTCGGAACAGCGCCGGACAGGTGGCCGCACTGACCGCTCTCGCCAAAGCCGCCGACGCCCTGGCAGAGATCACGACTGGCGCCGGGTTGCTCGTCGCGATGGTCCGCGGCCTGGTCCGTGACCTCATCGCGGAGTTCGTGTCGGTGCTGGCGGTGCGACTCTGGGAGTGGCTGGCCGAAGCAGGGCTGACGCTGGGCCTGGCCACCCCCTGGGTCATCACGCAGGTGACCACTCTCGCCGGCAAGTGGGTAGCCCGGATCACCCGCCTGCTGCACGGACTGATCGAGAGCCTGCGGCGGTTGGCCCCCATGCTGCGCCGCCTCGAACAGCTCATCGCGGATCTGAACACTCTTGTTCGCGGTGCCACACCCAAGGGGGCTGGGCCGCCGAATGCGTACGATCCTGGCCGTCATCTGTTTCACGCCGACGCCGATCCGCTTCGCAAGTGGGGTCCTGCGCGAGAGACTCACCCGGCGGAGTGGGAGGCCGCCATCCAGGAGGCGCGCAACTTGGATGTCGAAATCATCTTCCGCTCGGACGCGCTGGCCTACGGTCCGAGCCCCAAGCCGGGACGTCCCGGCCGGCTCGTCCTTGATCCCGACGCGTCGTACGGGGCGCTGCTGCACGAGATGCGGCACCTGCGCGACGACCAGGCATCTGGCTGGGCAGGCATGAGAGGCTGGTTCGGCGACTTGACAGTGCGTTATGAGGGCGAGGTACGGGCGTACCAGGCGGAGATCGACTACGCCACGTCGATCGGTGATCACGAGTCCGTCGAGCGCCTGCACCAGGCGATACGCGAAGAGCATTCGAGAATCTTTGGGAGTTGAACCATGACCGCGCCGCCCCCGCCCCCGCCCCAACTCCCGGTTCCACCGGTGCGACAGATGACCAATGCGGAGTTGACAGATCTGGCCGCGAGTAGGAACCCGTATCGGGGCAAGGCGGTGTTCGAGCTAATCGATCGAGCGCCCACCGACAACGATGCGGCCACCCGGCTCGATCAGCTGAGTCGGCTACCGGCCCTGCGCGAAGACCGTCTGTTTCACCTGGTGTCGCTCGCCTGGGCGGCAATCACCGGCCTGCTGGCCGCGGAGACCGCGTACGCACGGACCAGGGCCTACGCTGCGTTCGGGGCACTGGGTCGCGCCGACCAGGATGACTTCCTCGCGTACCTGGGAGCGGAACGAATCGAGGACGCACACCCGCGAGTCTGAGCGCTGGAAGCGGGCCGGATTCGAATGCCCCAAAAGCCTCGCTTCCGTGAGACCTGCCACCTGGATCGGCGCTGTGGCACGGATTCATCCAGCATCGGGCGCGGGCGAGTTGAGGACGTCCAGTATCGCGGCGGCCACCTGCTCGATGTAGTCAATCGTTTGTGTGGTGCTAGGCCCGTCGATAGGCCGCTTCCGAGGGGTGTCGTCAGGATCCTCGTCGTACTCGTGGGCGATCTTGTGGCGGCGCTGGACGACCTGTCGGAGTTGCTCCTGGATGTCCTTGCCGGTGTAGACGACCCCGTCTCCGCTTTGCTCCGTGAGGACCCGCGCCACTCGGTCCCAGAAGCCCCTGACGTCATGGACAAGGCCGAAGCCCTCACGAATCTTGTCCGGATTCTGGTAAGTGAGGTAGCCCTGATCGCGTAGCTGCTGATCGAGTGCTTCGACGAGCGTCTTCGTGCCGAGCTGGACCTGCTCGACCAAGCCGAGCGAGATCTGGAAGGCGGTGAAGCCCTTGGGCCGCTGGGCCGTGGGCTGTGCGACCAGCTTGAGCATCCGGCTTCGGATCTCCTGACGGACCCAGTGGTCCAGTGCGGCGACGCTCTGCACCCAGGCTGCCCGGAACACGTCAGAGACCTCGAAAGAGCCCACCTTGAGTTGATCCAGGTGCTGGCCGGCGGTGGCGAGACTACGTGCGTAGTTGAGGTTCCGGCGCAGGTTCGTGAACGGACTGGAGTCGTCCTCCTGCCCTGTTGGACCAGAGATGGTGGGTTCCTCGGGAGGTGCCGTCGGCGTGGTGTGACCGAGAAGCCGATCGAGCCGGTTGACGCTGTCCGCCTGGTTGATCCTGTAGACGGTGGTCAGCGACGGAAGGGCAAGCACCTCCTGCTCCACTAGGGCCCGAGGTATGTCGGTCCGGGCCCAGTGCACGGGCCGCACGTGGCAGATGCCCGAGGGTAGGTCGGACCGGTAGTCGTAGGGGCCGGCGACCCTGCCAACAGCAACATCGGGGCTGGTTCGCTGGAGGTACAGCACGATGTCACCCTCGGACATCCGTGACCGGAACGCGAGCAGTTGGATTGCGTAGTTCTCTACTGAACGTCGCTCGACCTCCGGATAGGCGGCCTGGACCCGTTCGTAGATCTCGGTGTGGGTTGTGGCCGCCGTCAGGTCCCCCGCGCCGGACCAGCCGACTGCAATCAAATTCTTGTCGAGAGCCAGGGTGTCGTAGCTGTCATCGCGACCGGCCCGCACGATCCATGCCTTCGTCATCGGATCTCCTTCGAAGGGAGTGGGTGCCGGTCAGTCCGTGCTGGTGATCGGGAACTTGGTGGGTTCACCGTCCCACTGCTTCGCCTCGATGCGGGGGAGCGCGGAGAGCGGCTGGGAAGTGTCGAGTTCCCGGTCGAAGACGCCGCGCCACTCCTCCGGTGTGCCGGTGACAAGGAAAGGTCCGATGTGCACCAGTAACGAATCCTCGATCATCTCGACCGGTATGGACTCCCCAGAGATCGTCACGTCACTGTCAATACCCGCGACGCGCGCCGATTCGATGGCGCTGTCCAGTTCGCTCATGCTGGCCGAGCCAACCCAGGAGATACCGTCGCCGGACGCTGTGAAGACAATCCGGCCGCCGTCGCGGATGCTGCCGTAGAGGGCCAAATCGAGCGACAGCCCAGCGCTCGGATCAGCGTTCTCAACGGGCACCTCATCGAGAAATGGCGGCCTGAATCGGTCCAGGAGACCGTTCATGGCCTCTGCGAGGAGCGCGCGGCGCGCACTGACGAACCGCTGGTAGCCGTCGGGGTCCCGTAGCGACTCGTCGAGTGGCACCAGGTGTGCCCGCAGTTCGTGCTCGTCCAAACTCGGGAAGTACTCGGCGGGGCTCCGACCGTTGATCTTTTTGTTGGCCTGGGCGGAGATGAACACCAGGTTGGCGAGATCGTTGACCATGCTCTTGTCGAAGCGGCGATCGTCGAGGGTCGACGGCGGGTGGACGTGGTGATGCTCCAGCCTGGGCGCGGTTTCCTTGCCGGGAAGGATGTCCGAGCCGTACCACCAGTCGACGGCGCCTCCGGCCAAGGACACGAGCAGACTGAGGAAGAAGTAGGGACTCTCCTTTGTTCGGCCCCGCAACGCTCGCTCGGTGACCTCCGCCCGAGAGTTCTCGACATTGAGGCCCTCGAGCAGCGCCCGGACTGGATCTGGCTGCCGAGCGGCCCGGATGTCCTGGCTCAACCTGGTGTCGGTGGAGCCGCTGTATCGGGTCCGGATGGTGGCGAGCAGAAGCCAGTAGATGATCCCGTTCGAGGTCTCCTCGTCGACCGCGTCGTCGGTGCGCTCACCGAGGAGCACGACCAGGGGAATCAGTACGATCATCGAAGGCAGTGGGTCCGACCGGGTCAGCTTGAGGTGTGTCTGCAACAGCGGAACCAGCCGGCGAAGGCCGCGCTTGACGATCTCCCAGCCCTGCTCGAGTTCGGTGTCGCCAGTCTGCCGAAGCTTGCTGTGGGACCACACCGACAGACCACGCCCCAGAACGACGCCCGCCAGCGCCCGGGATAGGAAATTGACGTCGATGTGCCCGTAGCCGTGATGGAGCCAGTGTTCCGACTCGCGCTGCAGCTTGGTCAGCACACCCTTCCACCTCGTGGACAGGGTCGCCATGGCCAGGTCGAGGGTGCCGAGACGGCGACCCCCGCTGTTGACCCGCACGAAGATCTCGGCGACCTCCTCGTACGGAGAACCCTTGAGAACCTCCATGAAGAAGCGCCGGTTGCGCAGCTCTTTGATCTTGCCGAGGCGTTTTTCGATCTCGTGGTCCTGAAGAGTGGAGTTCGCGTCGAGTAGCCGCTGAGTCAGGCGCAGCATGCTCGTCTCTGGGTCGAGCACGTCCGCAACCTTCACCCATTTCGGGTCGCGCCGGGTGGCCGCGCTCTGGTTCTGGAATTTCTGGTTCTCCACGTGGAAGACGACCTGTGCCTCAGGGTGGTCAGTGAACACGCGGTGCAGGGACGTCAGGCGTTGCTGACCGTCGAGAAGGAAGAGCGGCGGCTTCGACGGCGCTCGTTCGGGCCCGCTGACGAACATCTCCCGGGTTTCCGGGACGTCGTCGGTCTCCCAGAACAGGAGCGAGCCGAAGGGATAGCCCCGATAGATGGAGTCCATCAGCTTGGCAACCTGTGTCGGCTTCCAGACATATTCACGCTGGATCTCAGGAAGCAGGATCTCGCCGCTTGAGATCTCGTCGATCAGTTTCCCGATGGACCGCTCGATCCTGTCGACGTGCATCAGTCAACCTCTTCATCCCCACGAAGGTTATGGAATGCCGAGCCGTCGCCCACCCAGCTGAGCAGCGATCACGACCCGCACTCGGCCTGCCGCACGACGATAGACAGCAGGGCGCCTGAGCGCGTGGCTCGACTGAAGTCCTACCCTGCGCGCGCACGCCTGTCCAGCCCATGATCGGTTGTTCGATTCGTGACCGGTGCCAGAAGCGTGACGGATATGGCTGACGTGTGTCGGCCAGGAAGCCATTCCTGGAGTCGCGAACGCGCCTGGACCGAACGGGCCGGCGCTGGTCGGTACGGTATGCACCATGTCTTCGCCCAACCCTGCGCCGCTGCTCCGGGAGTTCATCGACATCCCTGAGCGCACGAGCACGAGTGACTTCGTGCTCAAGCTCGCTGACAGCGTTGCCGACGCGGACGCGACCCTGCGCGACTACGTCGTCACGGAGCGGCTGCTCGGAAACTTCGACGAAGCGCTCGGGCTGATCCGGTCCGCCGTCGAGGGGCACGCCTCCAAGGCCGCCTACCTGCACGGCTCTTTCGGCTCCGGCAAGTCGCACTTCATGGCGGTGCTGCATGCGCTGCTGCGCGGCGAATCCGCCGCTCGCGGTCGCGATGAGTTGGCCCCGCTGGTGGCGAAGCACAGTGTCTGGCTGGACGGGCGCAAGTTCCTGCTCATCCCGTACCACCTGCTCGACGCTCGTTCGCTGGAGCAGCGGGTGCTCGGCGGCTATGTCGACCGGGTCCGTGCGCTGCACCCCGACGCGCCGATTCCGTCCGTGCACCGCACCGACGCACTGCTCGAACAGGCCACCTCGCTGCGCGAGAAGATCGGTGACAAGCAGTTCATCGACGGCCTACCCGGTGGTGACGCCGAAGACGAGTGGGGCGACAGTGAGACGTTCTGGACGCCGGAGCGCCTGGATGAAGCGTTCGCCGGCGCGTACGCCGATGAACTGCGCCGCAAGCTCGTCAACGACCTGCTGACCAGTTGGAACGTCGGCTTCTTCAGTAACGCCCGGGAGGACGCAGAGGCGTTCGTCTCGCTCGACCGGGGGCTTACCGAGATCAGCCGGCACGCCAAGGAGCTTGGCTACCACGGGCTGATCCTCTTCCTCGACGAGCTGATCCTCTGGTTGGCCAACTCGATCGGCGACCAGCAGTTCGTCTCCCGGGAAATCCAGAAGATCACCAACTTCGTCGAGGGCGGCGACACCCGCCGGCCGATCCCGGTGGTCAGCTTCATCGCCCGCCAGCGCGACCTGCGCGAGCTGGTCGGCGAGGAGGTCACCGGTGCCAACGAGCTGAGCTACCAGGACACCCTCAACCTGGCCAGCGGCAGGTTCGACGTGATCAAGCTGGAGGATCGCAACCTTCCGGAGATCGCCCGCCGCCGGTTGCTCAAGCCCCGGGACACCACAGCCGGCGAGGCCATCTCCCGTGCGTTCGACGCCACCACGAAGGTACGCCGGGAGGTCTTCGACACCCTGCTCGGCACCGACTCCGGCAGCGGCGCCGACATCGACGCCTTCCGTTCGACATATCCGTTCAGCCCGGCGTTCCTCTCCACGCTGGTGCATGTCTCCAGCGCGCTGCAGCGTTCTCGGACCGCACTGAAGCTGATGCGTCAGCTGCTGGTCGACCGTCGCGACACTCTGCGCCTCGGCCAGTTGGTGCCCCTCGGGGACCTCTACGACGTGATCAGCACCGGCGGCGACCAGCCCTTCACCGAAAAGCTCAAGGCCGAGTTCGAGATGGCTCAGAAGCTCTACGACCTGAAGCTGCGCCCCTACCTGCTCAGCCAGTACGACCTGACCGACGACGACTTGGACGCGGCTCGCCGCGGTGACGCACAACCTGGCGAGACGGCGGGACGCATCCGGGCCTTCACCGGAGACGACCGGCTGATCAAGACCCTGCTGCTCGCCGCGCTGGCGCCCAGCGTCCCCGCACTGCGCAATCTCACCGCTCGACGACTCTCGGCGCTCAATCACGGGAGCATCACCAGCCCGATTCCCGGAGGCGAGGTCGCCCAGGTCGCTCGTAAGCTGGCCGACTGGGCACCCCGGTTCGCCGAGATCCGTATCGGTGAGGGCGACGATCCCACCGTGTCACTGGAACTGGTCGGCGTCGACGTCGACAGCGTGCTCGCCACCGCCAAGCAGTACGACAACGAGGGCGCCCGCAAACACCTCGTCCAGCGACTGCTCTGGAAGCAGCTAGGCGTGCCGTGGAGCGACTCGTTCTTTGCCGAGGCAGCGCTGACCTGGCGGGGGAGCCGTCGCACGATCGAGCTGGTGTACGGCAACGTCCGCGACCCGCACGACATCCGGGACGAGGCGTTCCCGCCCAACGACCCGACCTGCTGGCGAATGATCATCGATTACCCGTTCGACGACGGAAGTCACGGGCCAGCCGACGACCGGCAGCGGGTCCAGGAGCTGAGTGGCCGGATGAGCCCTCGCACGGTCTGTTGGATCCCGGCCGCACTTACCATCGAGCGTCGTAATGAGCTGGGCAAGCTCGCGATCATCGACAAGCTGCTCGAGGGTCAGCGGTTCGACAGCCACGCCGGGCACCTGAACCCCGACGACCGCCGCCGAGCACACGCGGCGCTGACCAACCAGCGCACCGCGCTGCTGAACAAGATGCAGTCGGTGCTGCGCCAGGCGTACGGGTTGGCGAGCAAGCAGCCCTCGGATGTGCAACTCGGGTTCGATGACCACCTGCAGGCGCTCACCCGTGCCTTGGAGCCGAAGCTGCCGATGGGTGCCACGTTCGCTGACGCACTGCGCACTCTCGGCGACCAGATGCTCAGCCAGCAGTTCCCCGCCCATCCTGACTTCGACCCGGACCGCAAGGGCGAGCCCGTGCGCCTGCCCGAGGTGAAGGTCGTGCTCGACCACGTCCGGCGGGCGGTCGAGTCGCCGGAGGGACGGGTCGAGGTCGAGCGGACGCACCGGCAGACCATGCGTCGAATAGCCAACCCGCTCGGGCTCGGCACGATGCACGAGGCGGCGTTCGTCATCGAAGGCCAGTGGGCCCAGCATTTCCACCACAAAGCGGCCGCCGAGAGCATCACGGGTGAACTACGCGTCGCTGACCTGCTGCGCTGGATCGACGAACCCAGCTCTCGCGGCCTCGACCCGATCGTGGCGCAGCTTGTCGTGGCCGCCTTCGCCGAGCAGACCGACCGGGCCTTCTACCTGCACGGCAGTGCCGTCACGCCCGCCCCCGAGCCCAGCCGGATCACCGCCGATCACGCCCTGCGGGAGGAACGGCTGCCCGGCGAGGAGGACTGGGCCGAGGCACGCGCCCGAGCTGGGGCGATCTTCGGTGTGCACGCTCTGAATCTGCGTAGGGGGCGACTGGTCGCGATGTTCGGTCGCGACCTCAGCAATGAGGCAGCGCGCTACCGGGAAGCAGCGCACGGCCTGACCGCCCGGCTTGAGCAGCACGCCAAATGGCTGGGCATCGACCAGGCATCGCCGTCAGGCCGACTCGCCACTGCTCGCGCGGCTGCCGACCTGTTGGAACGGTTGGCAACCAGCCGTACCGCGGTGGAGACCATCGAGCGATTGGCGCAGGCGGACCTCGCCGGCCCCGCCGACCGAGCCGGAAAGAGCATCAAGAGTGCGGCCCAGGTGTCTGCCGACTTGGCCAGTGCGGCGTGGGACAACTTCGAGATCATTGCCGGTCTCGATGAGCCGTACGCGCACGAGGCCGCTGCGATCCTCGGCGAGCTGCGCCGCGTCGCCCAGGCCGACGAGCTGACCGGGCCGCTGAGCCCGGCTCTCCGGCGGGCACAGTCCGACGCGCTGGCACTGATTCGGCGTGCCACCAAGAAGCCCTCGCCGCCAGCCCCGCCACTGCCTCCTGTGCCGCCCCCGCCGCCCCCGTCTCCGCCGGTCGCGGGTAAAGCAGTCGTTTCGGCCGGGCTCACCGAGGACGCCGTGAACGAGCTTCGCCAGTACGTGGCAGCCCACCCGGACAAGACCATCGAGGTGACCTGGAGAATCGTCACGTGACTCAGGCACCTGCCACAGCTCAGGCACTGCGGATCAGTCCGGTGGCGCTACGCCAGAAGGTGACGCAACAGCTTGAGCGACATCGCAACGGCGACGCGTACCCCGTGATCGTGATGCGCGCCGAACCGGCATGGCCGCACGACCCGACGGTACTGTTGCCCGACGGACGCCCGGTCCGCGTGGTCCCCTGTATCTCACCGCTGGCCGTCTGGGAGCACCTCGTCGCCGACCGCGGCGAGGAGGTGCTGGTGCTGCTTACCGACGTTCCGGAGTCGGTGCTGCACCACGGAGTGCGCAGTCGGATCTTTCGTCAGCACGTCATCGCAGTGCAACCGTGGGATCTGGTCGTCGACGCGTTCGGCGCGCACCTGCCGGATGCAGCGCTGGAGCGCGAGGCGTGGGCGGGGGAGGCACTGCTCGACGCTATGCCACCGGCTGGCTGGCCGAGGCTGGCCACGTCGGTGCTGACCCGGGACGTGGCGCTGCGGCATCTCGCGGCGGTGCGGCTCGGTCTCGACCGTCAAGACCTCGGTCCGGATGACCTGGATGTGACGGCCCTGCTGCGATGGAGCGCGGAGCCCGGCGCCGTGGAAGCCTACGGACTGTTGCGAGAAGCCGAGCGCGTGGGGCTTTCTCGGTGGCTGTTGGAACAGTTCGGCCGACCGGCAAAGGCCCTCTTCGCGCTGGTGGACGCGGGGCACGGTGCGGAGGCACTGCCGCTGGGGCTGGTCTGCGACGCGCTCTGGAGCGCCGACGGTGCAGCCGCGGTGCGCGCTCAGGGCCGCATCGACCAGTACTTCGGCAACCTCAACGACGATGCGACAGTGCGCGGCTTCGCGGCGGCGGCCGTACAGGTGGTCACCGCGCTCCTGGACGCGCCGGCCGCAGCGGTTCGACGAGACGGGCACGCCATCCTCGACCGCGCAGAGCAGCTGCTCATCCAATTCTCCGCAGCCGACAGCGCGGGCCACAGCCCAATCCTGCGGACCGGTTTCACCCACCGTCTCGGTGCCGCTGCGGAAGCACTACTGGCTGGGCTGCGGAACCCAACGGACCCGGCACTGGACCTGGCGGTCGAACACCTTGCGGGGCACCGGCTCGCGGAGGCCGAGGCAGAACGGGTACGCCGAGCCCGGATGGCCCAACGGCTCGTGCGCTGGCTCGGTACGACGGTGGTGCCCCCGCAGAGCGTCGCGGACGGCGTGGACCGCCACATCGCCGAGTGGGGATGGGTGGACCAGGCGCTCAACCATGTCTGGGCCGGGGAGGAAACGCATCCTCAGCTGCAGCGTGCGTACCGAGACATCCACGAACTGGCGCAGCAGCGGCGACGTGAACTCGACGGCGCATTCGCGGGGCGGCTCGCGGCGTGGGCCACCGCCGGACCAGGAGGCGACGGCGAGCTGCTCACTGTCGAGAACCTCCTGCCGCGCGTGATCGATCCGCTGATTCGCGCCGGGCGCCCCGTACTGCTCGCCGTGCTCGACGGTATGAGCGCGGCGGTCGCGGTGCAGCTCGCCGACCAGTTGGCCCCACACTGGGTGGAGTACGACCCCTTGGCAGGGTCGGGCGCAGCCCGGCGCCGGGGAGTTGTCGCCGCGCTGCCTACGCTCACCGCGGTCTCCCGCACGTCGCTGTTCGCCGGGGCGCTACGTTCCGGCAATCAGGATCTTGAGCGGAGGCTTTTCGCCGACGGGCGGTGGGGTCGAGACTCACGGATTTTCCACAAGGGTCCGGCGCGTGGCGGTGCGGGCGAGGTGGTCGCCGCCGAGTTGACCGAGGCGGTGGCAAGCCGGTCTCCTGTGGTCGCCGTCGTCATCAACACGGTGGACGACTCGTTGGCCCACGGTCGGGAGGGCGACGAAGCCGGGTGGCAGCTCGGCGATCTGGGCTTTCTGCGGAGCCTGCTCGACCAGGCGCGGTCCACCGGTCGAGCCGTCATCATCACCAGCGATCACGGACACGTGCTTGAGCGCGGCGGCCAGCACCTCAAGACCCCGGATGCCGCGTCCGCTCGGCACCGGACCGGCGCCGGCCCGGCCGGACCCGGGGAGGTGGAACTGGCCGGCCCGCGAGTCGTGTCCGACGGGAATCGCATCATCGCACTGTGGGATCCGCTGCTGCGTCACCGTCCGAGCCGGGCGGGCTACCATGGCGGCGCATCCCTGGCTGAGGTGACCATTCCACTGTTGGCCTACCTGCTACCCAACGTGATCGACCCGCCGAGTGGCTGGACGCCCGTCGAGGCGCGCGCACCGGAGTGGTGGCAGAAGAGCGCAGTCGAACCGGAGCAGCTGCCTTCGGCGCAGTCGACGTCCGCGCCGAAGTCGCGCCGCAAGACACCCGCCATCGCCGAGGATGCGCTCTTCGACGTACCGGAAGCGAAAACTGTGCCGTCCGCAGGCGAAGGCGACCTGGTGACCGCGCTGTTGGCCACTGACCTGTTCAAGGCGCAGCACAGCCTGACGCCGCGCCGGGTTGAGCTGAAGAAGATCCAGGCAGCGATGAGCGCACTTATCGATGCCAAAGGCGTGCTACCTGTGGCGGTCCTGGCTCAACGAGCCGGCGAGGCGCCGGTACGGGCAGTCGGCTTCGCCACCACCCTTCAACGGATCTTCAACGTGGACAACTATCCGGTGTTGTCGCTGACGGACAACACTCGGACCGTCCGGCTGGACCTTCGTCTGCTTCAGGAGCAGTTCCGCCTGCCCGGGCGGTTGGCGTGACGGCCGTCAGCCCGGCCCGCCGCCGCGAGGTCATCGACGCGCTACGGCGCGGTGCGGTGCCATCGGCGGGCCTGGACCTGTTCGCGGTGGGACTGGACCGCTTCGGCGCCGCGATCGGTGACGACCTGGACGGCGTCGCCTCGGGCGGGTCCGTCTTCAAGGCGGTCCGCGGTGAGTACGGTTCCGGCAAGACCTTTTTTGCTCGGTGGATCGCTGAGCGGGCCAAGCAGGCGAACCTCGCCGTCGCCGAGGTGCAGGTGTCGGAGAACGAGACACCGCTGCACAAGCTCGAGACAGTTTATCGCCGGCTCACCGAACGGCTCACCACCTCGACGTTCCCGCCCAGCGCTCTGCGCCCCATCGTGGACGGCTGGTTCTACGCCCTTGAGGAGGACGTTTTGGCGGCCGGACTGGTCGCCGGCGATGACGCCGACGGTCTTGACCGTGCTGTCGAGAGTTTGCTCGACCAGCGGCTGGCGACGGTGAGCCGTAGCGCTCCTGCCTTCGCTGCGGCCTTGCGCGGCTATCGGGCGGCTGCGGCAAGCGGAGACGCGGCAACTGCGGACGCGGTGCTCGCCTGGCTCGGTGGGCAGCCGCACGTCGCGGCCGCCGCTCGCCGGGCAGCCGGTGTACGCGGCGACCTGGATCATTTCGCGGCGCTCAGTTTCCTGCAGGGTCTGCTAGCGGTGTTGAGAGACAGTGGGCATCCGGGTCTGCTTCTGGTGCTCGACGAGGTGGAGACCCTGCAACGGGTCAGGTCGGATGCCCGGGACAAGGCGCTCAACGCCCTCCGGCAACTCATCGACGAGGTGCACTCCGGGCGGTTCCCCGGTCTCTACCTGGTCATTACCGGCACGCCAGCGTTCTACGACGGCCCGCAGGGCGTCCAGCGGCTCGCCCCGTTGGCGCAGCGACTAGCTGTGGACTTCAGCACCGATCCACGATTCGACAACCCGCGTGCCGTGCAGATTCGACTGCCGGGTTTCACCGCCGAGTCCCTTGTCGAGCTCGGCGGACGGGTCCGGGACCTCTACGCCGACGGGTCTGCCGATCCGGGGCGGGTGTCCGCGCTGGTCGACAACGGATACCTCGGTGAGCTGGCACGGGCTGTCGCCGGCGGTCTTGGCGGCAAGGTCGGGGTGGCACCTCGCCTCTTCCTGAAGAAGCTGGTAGGAGAGGTGCTCGATCGGGTGGACCAGTTCCCAGATTTCGACCCTCGGCGACACTATGCACTCACCCTTTCAGCGACCGAGATGACGGACGTGGAACGGAACGCTACGAGTGCCGACGAGATCTCGCTCGAACTCTGAGGGATGCCCGGATCATGACGAGCGGTGCCGAACTGCTGCATCCAGTTGTACTGCATCACGTCGTCAACTCGTTGCAGTGGCCAACACTGCGACCGTTGCAGGAAGCTGCCGTCCAGCCGCTGCTGGCCGGCGAGGACGCACTCCTGCTCGCGCCCACCGCCGGTGGCAAGACCGAGGCGGCGGTGTTCCCACTGCTGTCCCGCATGGCGCAGGAAAACTGGTCGGGCACCTCGGTTCTGTACGTCTGTCCGCTGAAGGCGCTGCTCAACAACCTCCTGCCCCGACTGGAGACCTATACCGCGTGGCTGGGGCGTCGAACGGCCCTCTGGCACGGCGATGTGACGATGGGGCGACGTCGTGCGATTCTCCGCGAGAAGCCGGACATACTGCTGACCACGCCGGAATCCCTGGAGTCGATGCTGGTCAGCACCGCCGTCGATCACGATGTGTTCTTCGGCCACCTTCAGACGATCGTCGTCGACGAGGTGCACGCTTTCGCTGGCGACGATCGGGGCTGGCATCTGCTGGCCGTTCTGGAACGCCTCAGTCGGGTCGCCGGGCGCTCGGTGCAGCGAATCGGCCTCTCGGCGACGGTCGGAAACCCGGACGAACTGATGGCATGGCTGCAAGGCTCGGGTCGTGGCCAGCGGCAGGCACGGGTAGTGGCGCCTGATCGTCCTTCAACAACGGCAACTGCGACGCCCCCGTCCCGTCCCGCCAGTGACGTCGAGCTGGACTACGTCGGGTCGGTGCACAACGCGGCCAAGGTCATCGCGGCCCTTCATCAGGGACAGAAGCGGTTGGTGTTCTGCGACTCACGAGCGTTGGTCGAAGATCTGGGTCAACGTCTGCGGGCGCTCAACGTGACGACGTTCCTGTCCCACGCGTCTCTGTCGGTCGACGAGCGACGGCGGGCTGAGGAGGCATTTGCGCAGGAGGGCGACTGCGTCATCGTCGCCACCAGCACTTTGGAGCTCGGTATCGACGTAGGCGACCTTGACCGGGTCATCCAGATCAACGCCCCGCGTAGCGTCGCCGCGTTCCTGCAACGCATCGGCCGGACGGGCCGGCGTCCCGGCAGCAGCCGCAACTGTCTCTTCCTCGCGTTGGACGGGGAAGGTCTTCTGCACGCCGCCGGCCTGCTGAACCTGTGGGGACAAGGTTGGGTCGAAGCAGTCGTACCTCCGCCCGAACCACGGCACATCGTGGCGCAGCAGATGCTGGCGCTCTCCCTGCAGCACCATCGTGTCGGCGACAACCTCTGGTCGCAGGAGTGGAACGGGCTGTCGCCTTTCGACGAGAGCGCGGCAGTGATTGTGCGACACCTCGTCGAGCATGGGTACCTTGATGTTGACTCCGGAATGTTCTTCATTGGGCCGGAGGCGGAACTGCGCTTCGGCCGCCGGCACTTCATGGACATGTTGGCGGTGTTCACGGCGCCACCGCAGTTCACCGTGCTATCCGGCCGAACCGAGATCGGACGAACCGATCCCGCGCTGCTGACGGCGAAGGTGATCGGCCCCCGTCTGCTGCTGCTCGGCGGTCGAAGCTGGCGCGTCACCTACATTGACTGGAAACGTCGCCGATGCTTCGTCGAGCCGGCCGAGGGTGGCGGAAAAGCCCTGTGGATGACAGACGGGTCGCCGCAGGGATTGTCATACCAGGTGGTCCGTGCAATGCGTGACGTGTTGCTCGGTGCTGAACCGCCCGGCACCCTCACCAGCCGAGCAAAGACCAGGCTGGCCGAGCTACGAGACGACGCGACACCTCTGGTTCACCCTGCGGGGACCATGATCGTCAGATCCGGCGATGACGAGGTGAGATGGTGGACCTGGGCTGGTTTTCGGGCGAACGCCACCCTCATCGCCACCCTGAGCGAGCTGGCCGACCCGACTCAGCGATACGACGACGCGTCGATACGACTGCGGACGGATGTTGACGGCCGGACGGTCCGAGCGGCTATAGCAGAGGCGGTTGACCGAGTCTGTCTACCGGAGGTCTCGGACAAGGCGCTCGCCGGCCTCAAGTTCAGTGCGGCGCTGCCGGAACGCCTCGCCGTCGCCACATTGGCTGCTCGGCTGGCGGACATCCCGGGAGCGCAGGCAGTGCTCGCCGAACCTGCTCGAGTGACATACCTCCCCAGCAACTGACTGCGGACCCCGGTGCCGGTAGGCGACTCGGACCCCGCGCCACGTGTCCTGGCGGCCTTATAGCACAGTGGGTGCCAGCTCGGAGGGCTGTCCACAGGCGCATTCCCTGTCCACAGCAACCCCCAACGGGACACGGCTCGACGGCAGGGTGGGCGCGTGGACCCGAGGCTGCACGCTCTGCTCGTACGCCAGAACGGCCTGGTCACCCGACAGGACGTGCTGCGTGTAGCGCCGGCCTGGACGATCCAGACTGCCTGGCGCGCGGGTCGACTGGTTCCGGTGCTGCCCGGGGTCTACGTCGACCCCGCGCTGATTCGCGACCGGGACGCCGACCTGGCAATCCTGGCCCGTGTTGAGCCCGCGTTGGCCCGTCGGGCGGCTCTGGCGTACGCCGGTGGGCGGGCGGCGCTCAGTCGCCTCACCGCCCTCGACGTGTGGGGCTTACGTCGCCAACCACCTGGGGAGCCGGTTCATCTCGACCTGCCCAACGGGTCAGGCCTGCGAACGAAGCCACATCTCGTGGTACGCCATCGCTCCGACTTCGCGATTGCGCCACCGCAGGTGGTGACCCGGGCGGGAGTGCCGGTTACCCGGCTCGACCGGACTCTGGTGGACTGTTGGCCGCTGCTCGAGCCGGTTGACCGACCGGGCTCGCTCATCCGTGCGGTCAATGACCGGTTGACCACCCCGCAGCGCCTTTTCGCCGCTGTTGCCGAGGTGCCGAGGATGAACGACCGCGTGACGTTGCGGCGTTTGCTCGATCGGCTCGCCGCTGGTTGCCGCAGCCCACTGGAGATCTGGGGGCACGATCACGTCTTCATCGGCCCTGGTATGCCGACGTTCACCCGGCAGGCGCGGGTGCGGGTCGGGGGCCGAACCATCTATCTCGACATGTTCGCCGAAGCGGAGCGGGTCGACATCGAGTTGGACGGCGCCACCAGCCACGGCGATCCGGCCGAGCGGGAGATCGACCTCCGCCGCGACGCTCTTCTGGCGACCATCGGCATCCTCGTGGTCCGATTCACGCATCGTCGGCTCACCGCGGATCCGGTCCAGGTCCGCCGGGAGACCCTCGCCATCCTCGCCGCACGCTCCTGCTTCCTGTGATCAGTTGATGAAAAGTAGGTCCCAGACGCGCTCCAGACCTACTTTTCATCATCTGATCATGAGATGCGGTGGGTGGGAGCGAGAGGGGAAGGGGGGAGGGAGGGTGGCGGAGTGGGGTGGGGTTAGGTGGGGGTGGGGGGCGCGGTAGGGGTCGGGGTGGGGGGTGGGGGTGGGGGTGGGGTGGTTGGGGGGTCGGCGTGGTGGTGGAGGAGATCGGTGATCCATCTTGCGGCTGCCTGCTGGGTGCTGAGCAGGTGGTCGCGGGCGTCGGCGATGTCCTGGTCATCGGCGTGGGCGTTCAGGATCGTGGTCCACTGGCGGCTGAGTTCCTCGGCGTAGCGGGCCTTGCGTAGCTGCTCGTCGAACTGGTATTCCAGCTTCAGCATCCGGTCGACGTGCGGTTGGAGGGCCGGCATGATCCGCTCGTCGAGGCGGACGGCGGCGTCGGGGCGGCAGGTGATGACGAGGTCACCCCGCTGGTAGGTCCACTCTGGTTCGTCGGCCAGCGCCTGTTGCAGCGCCACCTCCAGGTCAGCGGCCCGATGCGGCGGTAGGTCCCGGGCGGCGTCGGCGGCGATCCGGGTCAGTCGCTGCACGGCGGTGGGCTGGAAGTACCGCACGTACCAGCTCAGCACCTCGGCGCGGAGGCTCACCGGCGACGACCAGGCGAACGTGGCGCGGATGTGGAAGGAGTACACGTAGCCGCGCGCGGGCACCGCGATCAGCCGGGGCGCGTCGCGTTGTTCGACGAGCGGGCCGGCGGGGGACGGGTCGGCAGCGGAGCCGACGGGGGCCTCGTCCTGGAGGGCGGCGACGAGCCGATCCCAGGTCCGCGCCCACCACCGCCACCCGCGGACACTCACGTCGCGGGCCACGGTCAACCCGCGGATGGCCCGATGTCGCCACTGGTCCGCGGGCCTCGGCCTCCCATCGGGGGCATCCGTCATGGGTACCCCTCCACGGTCACGGATCCGCGATCCACGCTAACAACCGGTGACCGGTATGCCCGCCGCCACGCCGATGGGGGACGAGTCGGACCTGTCCGACACCGCGCTGTCGCTTGCTGATGATGAGTGCGTGGGTGCGGCGGCTGCGCGGGGGAGGGCGGATCACCGAGGATTCACCGAGCATTCTGGCCGGGTTGCGGCAACGAGGGCTGTCGATGTCGACAGGCAGCGGCGAGACTGGGATCCGATCCGACAGTGGCGCGGATCGATGGCTCGGAGTCTGGAGGCAGCCTGTGTCCACAGTCGTTTCCCCGCTGGCCACGCTCGGCGCGATCCGCCGGCGTACCACCTCTCTCGCCCTGCTCCTCACCATGGTCGCCGCCGCGCTGGTCGGCCCGTCCGTGGTGGCCCCGCGGTTGGCGGACTCCGCCTCGGCGGCGGTCTACAGCTCCTGCACTGTCAGTCGCTGCGCGGACGCCCGCACCGCCCGCTCCGGGTGGGCCGCCAAGGGGTTCCCGACCAGCCGCGCCTGGTACTCGTGGAGCGGCGGCCTGTCCAATTTCGCCGGCGGTCGTTTCTACAACTACGAGGGTCAACTGCCGACCAACGCCACCTACTACGAGTACGACGTCTACCCGCGCACCCAGGGCGCCGCCCGGGACGCGTACCGGATCGTGGTGAACCGCAGCACCGGGGTCACCTGGTTCTCGCCCAACCACTACACCGACTTCTACCGGCTCTGACCGGTCCCGGGCCGGTCGGTAGCGGTCTCGCCGCCGGCCGGCCCTGTGGTTTCGGTGCCCGACGGATCAGGAGAGACGTGCTGGCCGACGAGGACGACGGACGATCGCCGAACTGGTTGACCGTGTGCCGTGACGACGCGCAGGAAGCGCCGGGCGCGGTGGTGCTGGCCGGCGCGGCGACCCGCACCCGGCCCGCGCTCTTCGCCGCGCTGGCCGACGCGCTGGCCCTGCCAACCCACCTCGGACACACCTGGGACGCCCTCGCCGACGCGCTCCGGGACCGGTTGGCCGCCGGGCCGCTCACCCTGTTGGTCAGCGACGCCGGTCAGCTGTTTGTCGACGAGCCGGCCGATCAGTACGCCCTGCTGTGCACAGTGCTCGGCGACCTCGCCAGCTCCGCACCCCACCCGCTGCGCGTGGTCCTGCGGGAGGCCCCGCCCTGCTGACCGCTCCCGCGCGCCACGACGGTACGCCAGCCCCGGGGCCGATGACGTCGCACGGCTGCTTGCGGCGTCCGGAGGCGCACGGTCCGATGGGCATAGATGTGACGCTGAGGTGTGTCGCTCGTGAGCAAGCCGGCCCGCCCGTGTCGTGCCGGGCGCTGGCCGGCGGCGCGAGTGGGGTCACCCGCGCCGCCGGCCACCGAGGTCAGTGGGTCGCGGGCGGGATGCTCTGCTCGTACTGGAAGACGTTGTGCGGGTCGTACTTCGCCTTGATCTTGCGCAGCCGCGGGAAGTTGCGACCCCAGTAGGCCTCCTCCCACTCCGCCATGCCGATGTTCGGCACGTTGACGTAGGCGCCGTCCACGTAGGGCCGCAGCGCCAGGCTGAACTCGGCGATCCAGGCCTGGGCGAGCGGGGTGATGGCGTCGTCGCTGTCCGGTTCGCCGCGCGTGCCCCAGCCGACGCCGGGCTCCGAGTAGAAGAGCGCGTCGCGGTGCGGGAACGCCGCCCCGCCGAAGGGCTCCTGCCGTTGGGCGCCCCGGCCGAAGGCCTGGGTGAAGAAGTTGCTGTCCGGTGACGGGGCCTTTTCCATGAACTGGCGGACGATGCTGATCGCCTCTGCCGGGAAGGGCTGCCTGGTGAACTGTGAGTAGAACTTCCACTTCGCCGGCTCTTCGTCGTTCGGGATCTGGAATCCGGCGTACGTCTCGCTCCAGCCGCCGATCTGCACGCTGACCTTGGGATTGCCGATCGAGAGCAGCGGCTCCAGCAGCCTGCGCGCCTCCGCCTCCGAGCCCTCGGCGAGCACCGCGAACAGCAGGATCGAGTCCGGGTGGACCTCGACCTGAGTGCCGAGCCGAGGATCGCTGAACGGTGCGGTGTGCTGCCAGGTGTCGAAGACCTCGCGCAGATTGTCGAGGCCCGGCCAGGTCACCTGCAGGTAGGCGACGCTCGCCAGGGGAGCCACCTGGTAGGTGAGTGACGTGACGATGCCGAAGTTGCCGTTTCCGGCGCCGCGCAGCGCCCAGAGCAGGTCCGCGTGCTGCCACGGGTCCACCTCGAGCACCTTGGCGCCGTCGGCCCCGGCCGCGACGACGATCTCCGCCCCGATCAGGTTGTCGCAGGCCATGCCGAGGTAGCGGGTGAGGAACCCGAAGCCGCCACCGAGGGTCGCGCCGGACAGGCCGACGGTCCCCTCCGTTCCGGTCGTGGCCGCGAGGTCGTACTCCCCGAGTGCGGTGACCGCTTCGGACTGGTTGAGCCCGGCGCCGAGCTTCGCCGTGCGCGTGGCGGTGTCGATGTGGACGTCCTTCAGCTCACTGACGTCGATCACGAGGCCGTTGTCGACGTTCGACCAGCCCTCCAGGCTGTGCCGGCCGCTGCGCACCCGCAGCGCGACGTCGTGCTGCCGGGCCCAGGTGAGGGCGTTGACGACGTCCTGCGTCTCCTGGGCGAAGACGATCACCAGCGGGTAGCGCACGAACAGTTCGTCCCAGCCGAGGCTCGCCTGCGCGTAGTCGGGGCTCTGCGGATGAACGATCCGGCCGGTCAACGTGGCCGGCGGGTACTTGTCACCGAAGGACGGGCCGTCCGCGGCCAACGCCGAACTGCCGGCAATCATGCCCGGGAGGGCGACCGCTCCGGCACCGACGGCCGTTGCCTTGAGCAGGTCGCGACGAGAAAGGTCGCGCATGGTCCGAGTCCTCTCGATCGGGGGCGCGTCGGAACTTCGATCGAGAGGACTCCTGCCTCCCAACTGACGCAAAATCACCGTAATGCCGCAGCAGGGGGCAAAGATCCGAGAGCTTGTCACAAAACCCGGTCGAGTGATGATTGCGCAGGTCAGTTGGGGTGGGCGGGCTGGTCCAGGATGGCGCTGAACCGCTCCTCGGCGAGGTCGAGCTGGCCGAAGATGTGCCGCTTCACCACCGCCGACAACGGGGTGTCCGGCCGGCCGATCAGGTCCCGGAAGAGTGGCACCAGCGGCCGGTACTTCCGGGCCGACGAGACGACCTTCGGCCCAACCGTGTGGATCACCCCGACGCCGTTGTCGGTGAAGTCCGACACCTTGATCACCCGGGCCCAGGGCTCGCGGTCCAGGCTGACCGCCAGGTGCTCGCGGTACTGCGTGTTGCGGTCCCGCTCGGGGTCGTACACCGGGTTGGTGACGGCGGCGACGAGCGTCGCGACGCGCGTGCCGAACCGCGCGGCGAGCGCGGCCAGCGCGGCAGCGGTCGGGTCGGTGCCGGCGGCACCGTCGGCCAGCTCGACCGGGTGGTCCTCGACCGCGTCGTGCAGCAGGCCGGCGACGATCACGTCCACGTCGCGCACCTGGTAGTGGTGCATCAACCGGATCGCCACCCGCAGCAGGTGGTTGAGGTACGGCTCGCGGACGCGCCGGTCGTCGCGGTGCAACTCGGCGGCGAGGTCGAGCGCGGCGGTCAGCCGCGCACGGGCGGCCTCGTCGAACTGCTGGACCTCCAACCGGAAGCGTTCCAGCAGGCCCGGTTCGCCGTGGATCTCGGTGATCGCGTGCATCGGCATGCTGCCCAGGTGCGGCGGGAAGTCCATGCGTCACTTATAGCCGATCTTCACCACATCGATGAGCCCAAACGTCGCCGACCCGACCGCGGGCCCGACCCGGTCGCGCGGTCAGGTCGGCAGCCGGTCGGCCCCGGCGAGGGGATTCACCAGGAGTGGGACCAGCGGCGCCGGTAGCGCGGGATCGTGGCGCAGGGTGGGCGTCCAGCCCGCGTCGGCGGCCAGGTCCGGATCGTGGCTCGCGTTGTACGCGGCCAGCAGGTCGACAGGCCGGGCCGGTCCGGCGCCCTGGCGCACCCAGGACCCTCGCTCGGTGAGCCCGGTGCCACCCCAGTCGTAGAGCAGGTCCGCCGGGTCGACAGTCGGGTCCAGTGTGAAGAAGTTGTGCTCCGCGTGGATCGCCGACTGGACCCCGACGCCGAGGGCGTACTGGAAACCCTCCCCGCCGAGCCGGTAGTGGTTGTTGTAGACGTCGACCTGACCGAAGCGCACCCGGGGCAGCCGTTGCAGCACACCGTCGAAGAGGTTGTGGTGCACTGTGACCTTCAGCCGGTCCACGTCCGGGCCGACGGTGTTCGACGAGCCGATCAGCATCAGCTTGTCCCGCCCGGTGAAGCGGTTCCAGGACGCGGTGACCAGGCTGGCGGTGTGGGTGACGTCCAACGACCCGTCGTGCACCTGGTAGGGCCGCCCGAAGTAGACCGGCTGGGCGCTGTCCGGGTTGGCACCGTCGGTGAAGCTGTTGTGGTCGACCCAGACGTGCTCGCTGCGGCGGACCGAGATCTGGTCGTACTGGCTGTTCCAGTTGCCGGCCTCACCGTCGGTCGGGGACCAGGCGGGGAAGCAGTCCCGGGCGTCGACGAAGGTCAGGTTCCGGACGATGACGTTCGACGCCCGGTCGATCATGAGAGTGAGCCCGGTCAGCCGGGCGCCACGCAGCCCGATGATCGTCGTGTTGGGGCCGACGTTGATCTGGGTCTGGCGGGTCTGGTTCGCCACCGAGCGCACCCGGGCCTCCTCCACCGGCCCGGCCGGCGCCACCCGACCCCACGCCGCCGGGTCGTACGTGGCCAGGTAGGTGTCCAGCCGGTACCCCGGATCGGCCAGATCGGCGCAGCTCAGCGGCGTACCGTCCGGTCCCTCGAAGCCGTCGATGGCGCCGTCGACGTAGATGAGTTTCGCTGTGGCATCTGTGGCGTTGCTGGCGTTGTCACCGCCAAGCGCGGCGACCAGCTCGGCCCGGGTACGCACCACCCGGGTCCGTTCGGGGCTGGCCGCCGAGCCGCCGGTGGTGCCGGCACCCTCGGCCGCCCAGCCGTCGCGTTCGGGCAGGGACTGTCGGCCGAGGTGACGGGCCAGCCAGGAGAGCCGCTCGGTGGACCGGACGTCGGCACGGGCGGGGCCCGGTGCGGCGACGAGCAGGAGGGCGAGCACCAGCAGGCCGAGGAGGGGTCTACGCATCGCTGTTGTCCCTTCACGTGCTGACGAACTGTCCGATGAGGCCCGCCGGAGTCGGGGCGGGCCGCCTATCTCGTCACGTCCGCGCGGTATCCGGCGGTCGCCCACGGCACCGCCAGCTCGCTCGGCAGCGCCCCCCGCTCGGCCGCCCGACGCAACACGTCGATCACGCCCCGCAGTTGGCGGACCCGCTGCGCGCCCGACCCGACGTCCGTCACCAGGTCGCCGTCGAGCAGTCGCGGTTCGGGGGCGGCCCGCAACGCGTCCAGCAGGGCGGTGAACGGCGCGGTACGTGCCAGCGGGGCGATGAGCGGCACCCCCGACGGGTCGTCCCGGTGCGCGAGCAGGTTCTCCAGCAAGCCCTGCCGCCCCGGGATCCGGCGGGTCACCACGTCCCCGGGCAGCCGCAGCCGGTCCGTCGGGTACTCAAGCACCGCCTGTCCCGCCGTACCGGTCACCGTCACCTCGCCCGGCACGAACTCCTCAGCGGCCAGGGTCACCGCCACCAGCACGGGTGGGCCGGCGCGCAACAGGATCCGCAGCACCGCGGTGTCCTCCACCTCGATCGGCCGGACCCGGTAGCGCTCCACCTCGATCGCCACCGGCCAGGGCGGCGCCCCGCCCAGCGCCTCGGCGACCGCCAGGCACTGCATCACCGCGTGCGCGAGCGGGTTGACAAGCGCGCCGTCCAGCACCGGCCGGCCGTCCAGGCTGCGTCGACCGGCCCACGGGGAGCGGACGAAGTAGGCGTCCGGCCGTTGCCAGGCGGCGACCGTGGAGATGCCGGTGACGGTGCCCAGCCGGCCCGCGGCGAGCGCGTCGGTGAGCGCGGTGAGCGCCGCCGAGCCGAGCGCCTGGAAGCCGACCTGCGCCACCCGGCCGGCGGCGGCGAGCGCCCAGGTCAGCTCCTCGTGCTCGGCGAGCGACAGCACCGGCGGCTTCTCCAGCAGCAGGTCCGCACCGGCGGCCAGGGCGTCCCGGGCGATCGCCAGGTGGGTGTGCGGCGGGGTGCAGATCACCACCACCTCCGGTCGGGTGGCGGTGAGCATCGCCCGGTGCCCGGTGAACACCTCGACCCCGGGTGGCACCGGTGCCGCCGGATCGTCCTGCACCGGCTGGACGTCGACAAGGGCGACCAGCCGCAACCGGCCGGCGGCGTGCAGCGGCGCGAGCACGCGCCGGTGCCAGCGGCCGTGCCCGTTCGCCCCGACCACCGCCACCCGGGGCGGCGTCGCTGTCGCCCCGCCGCTCACCGGTCACCGGCCGGGCGGCTCACCGGGCACCCGCCACGGTGGCCTCGACGCCGTGTCGTCCCAGCGCGGTCAGCCAGCCGATCACCTCGGCGCGGACCTCGTCGTCGGCGGCCACCTCCGCCGGGATGATCTCGCGGAGCGCGAAGACGGCGTCCACCGCGCCGGTCGGGGTCTGCCCGCCGGCGTCCAGGGCGGCCCGGATCGGCCCGGCCAGGGGGTCCTGCAACGGCAGCGGCCGGCCGTCGTCGGCGTACCCCAGCGCGAAGCGCAACCAGGACGCCACGACCAGCGCGCCCCAGCGCGCGGACCGGCCGGCCGCGCGCAGGTCGACGATGGTGTGCAGGACGCGTTGCGGCAGCTTCTGCGAGCCGTCCAGCGCGACCTGGAGGGTGCGGTGGTGGATCGCCGGATTGCTGAACCGGGCGAGGACCTGCTCGCCGTAGTCGACCACCCGGACCCCGTCCGGCGGGGTGAAGCTGGCCGCGACATCCTCGGCGATCAGCCGGCGCAGCACGTCGGCCAGGTGCGGGATCTCCAGCGCGTCGGCGATCGTCTCCCGCCCGGCCAGCGCGCCCAGGTACGCCACTGCCGAGTGCACGCCGTTGAGGGCACGCAGCTTCAACCGCTCCCACGGGCCGGCGTCGCCGGTGAGCACCGCGCCGGCGTGCTCCCAGCCCGGCCGGCCGCCGGGGAAGTCGTCCTCGATCACCCACTGCGCGTACGGTTCGGCGGCGACCGCGGCCAGGTCGGTCACGCCGAGCGCCCGGCGGGCCGCCTCGATCGTCGCCGGGGTGCTGGCCGGCACGATCCGGTCCACCATGGTGCCCGGGCAGGTGACGTTGCCGGCCACCCAGTCGACGAGCCCGGCGGGCACCCCGGCGGCACGCCCGACCGTCTGGTCGAGCATGCCGCGTAGTCGTCGGCCGTTGGCGGGCAGGTTGTCGCAGCTGACCAGGGCCACCGGTCCGGCGTCCGCGGCGGCGCGCGCGGCCAGCCCGCGCAGCAGCAGCCCCGGCACTGTGGTCGGTGGCCGGCCGCCGGCCAGGTCGGCGGCGAGCGCCGAGTCCGGGGACAGGTGCCCGGTCACCGGGTCGAGCTGGTACGCCTTCTCGGTGACGGTCAGGGTCACCACCCGCACCGCCGGGTCGGCGAGCAGCGCGACCACCGCGTCCGGGTCGTGGGGCGCGTGCCGCACACCGCTGAGGGCGCCCACCACCCGGGTGCCGCTGCCGGCGGCGGAGAGGGTGCTGACACTGAACAGGTTGTCCTGGGCGGCGAGCGCCTCGACGATCGCGGTGCTGCGCGGGGCGACGCCGACGATGCCCCAGTCGCCGCCGGCCGCGCCGACCGCCGCCTCGGTGAAGACGGCCTGGTGCGCCCGGTGGAACGCGCCGAGCCCCAGGTGGACGATGCCGGTCGGCACCGTGCCCGGCCGGATGAGGGGACGGGCCTCGGCGGGTAGCCGGCGCAGCACGCCCAGGCCGAGCCGGGAGGCGCCGACGGTCACCGCCATGCCGGGCCGTCCGGGAAGCGGAACTCGGCGATCGACGCCGGCTTCAGGGTGGCGCTGTAGCCGGGTCGTTCGGGAAGCAGGTAGCGGCCGCCGCGGGTGCGGACCGGGTCGACGAAGTGTTCGTGCAGGTGGTCGACGTACTCGATCATCCGCCCGTCGAGGGCGGTGCCCACCCGCAGGTAGTCGAAGATCGCCAGGTGTTGGACGTACTCGCAGAGGCCGACCCCACCGGCGTGCGGGCAGACCGGCACCCCGAACTTCGCCGCCAGCAGCAGTTCGGCGAGCACCTCGTTGACGCCGCCGACCCGGCAGGCGTCGACCTGCATCACCCCGATCGCCTCGGCCTGCAACAACTGCTTGAAGATCACCCGGTTGGCCGCCACCTCACCGGTGGCGACCCGGCACCGCCCGCCGGTCAGCTCGTCGACCGCCCGCGCGATCCGGGCGTGGCCCAGGATGTCGTCGGCGTGGGTCGGTTCCTCGATCCAGTACGGGTCGACCTCGGCGAGCGTGGCCATCGCGGTGATCGCCTCGTCGACGTCCCAGACCTGGTTGGCGTCCATCATCAGCAGCGCGTCCGGGCCGATCTCGGACCGGATGATCCGGGCCCGGCGCAGGTCGTCGGCGAGCGGGCCGCCGACCTTCATCTTCATCGCCCGCCAACCGTCGGCGTACGCCTGCCGGGTCAGCGCCCGCACCTTGTCGTCGGGGTAGCCGAGCCACCCCACCGAGGTGGTGTACGAAGGAAAACCGTCGCGGTGCAGCGTCGCCAGCCGGTCGGGCAGCCCGTCCCGTCCCTTGTCGAGGATGGTGGCCGCCTCGTCGGGGGTGAGCGCGTCGCTGATGTGCTTGAAGTCGATGCTGGCGACGAGGTCGTCGGTGGACAGTTCGGTGAGGAACCGCCACATCGGCTTGCCGGCGAGGGTGGCCCGCAGGTCCCACACCGCGTTGACGAGCGCCCCGGTCGCCATGTGGATGACGCCCTTCTCGGGGCCCAGCCAGCGCAGCTGCACGTCGGCGCTCAGCGAACGCCAGAACGCCACCGGCTCGGCAGCGATCTCCTCGACCGTGCGCCCGTGGACGTGGTGGGCCAGCGCGCGGACCGCGGCGCAGGTGATCTCGTTGCCCCGGCCGTTGGTGAAGGTGAACCCCGCGCCGCTCGGCCCGGCGTCGGTGCCCAACTCGACGTACGTCGCCGAGTAGTCGCCGCGGTTGACCGCGTCGGAGCCGTCGCCCCGCGCGGCGGTCGGGAACCGCACGTCGTGCACCTCGACGGAGGTGATGGTCACCGTCACCGGTCCACCTTCCCGAAGTTGAAGGCCCGTTTGGGCAGCCGGTACGCCAGGTCGACGATGGTCTCGGCGGCCTCGTCCATGGGCAGCCGGTGCTCGGCGACCAGCCGGGCCAGGAAGCCGGCGTCCACCCGGCGGGCCACGTCGTGGCGTACCGGGATGGAGCAGAACGCCCGGGTGTCGTCGACGAACCCGGTGGTGTTGTAGAAGCCGGCGGTCTCGGTGACCGTCTCCCGGAACCGGCGCAGCCCCTCGGGAGAGTCCAGGAACCACCAGGGAGCGCCGAGCAGCAGCGCGGCGTACCCGCCGGCCAGGGGTGCCAGCTCGCGGGTGAAGGTGTCCTCGTCGAGGGTGTAGAGCACCACCCGCAGCCGGGGGTCGTTGCCGTGGCGCTCCAGCAGCGGGGCGAGGGCGTGCACGTACTCGGTGGCCTGCGGGATGTCGCCGCCGACGTCGCGGCCGTGCCGGGCGTGCAGCCACCGGTTGTGGTTGCGGACCGCGCCGGGGTGCAGCTGCATGACCAGGCCGTCGTCGAGCGACATCCGGGCGAACTCCATGAGCATGTGCGCCCGGAACGCCTCCGCGTCGGCGGCGTCGGCAGCGCCACGAAGGCCCCGGTCGTAGAGCCGTTCGGCCTCGGCCGGGCTCAGGTCCAGGGTGCGTGCGGTGGGGTGGCCGTGGTCGCTGGAGGTCGCCCCGGCGGCGATGAACGCGGCCCGTCGGGCCCGCAGGGCGGCCAGGTAGCCGGCGTAGGTGCCGGTGTCCTCGCCGGCCAGTTCGCCGAGCCGTGCCACGTTCGTCGACCAGCCGTCGAACTCCATGTCCACCACGTCGTCCGGGCGGAACGTGGTGACCACCCGGCCGCCCGGCCCGCCCCAACCGTCGGCGGCCAGCTTGGCGTGCTGGCTCAGGTCGTCGAGGGGGGATTCGGTGGTCGCGAGAACCTCGATGTGGAACCGTTCGAACAGCGCCCGGGGCCGGAAGTCCGGTTCGGCGAGCCGGGCCGCGATCTCGTCGTAGAGGGCGTCGGCGGTGGCCGGGCCGAGCGGGGTGTGCACGCCGAACACGGTGCGGAAGGTCTGTTCCAGCCAGAGCCGTGACGGGGTGCCCCGGAACAGGTGCCAGTGCGCGGCGAAGCGTCGCCAGATCGCCCGGCCGTCGGTCTGCACCGGGCTGCCGTCGCGGGTGGGCACGCCCAGCTCCGCCGGGGGAACGCCCTGGCTGAGCAGCATCCGGGTCAGGTAGTGGTCGGGCACGATGAGCAGCCGCGCCGGGTCCGGAAAGGGCTGGTCCTCGGCGAGCAGGGCGGGGTCGACGTGCCCGTGCGGCGAGATGATCGGTTGCTCCGCCGCGAGGGCGTACAGCTCCCGGGCCAGCGCGCGCTGGCCCGGTTCGGGCGGCAGGAGCAGGTCGGTGTGGTCGAGCGTCGGCACGGGGATGGGCTCCTCGTCTCCTGGTCAGTGGGGGGTGAGCAGGTCGGCGACCCGGACCGGTTGGCCGGTCTCGAAGGACCGGTTCGCGGCCAGGCCGGTGAGCAGGGCCAACGCGCCGTCCTCGGCGGTCGCGGCGCGGACCATCGGGTCGGGTTGACCACCGAGGAGCACGGCGGTCATCCGGGCGTCCGCGCCACCGTGACCGTGCCGGGTGCGACCCCGCACCGGGATCTGCCGGGGCGGGGCCCAGAACGGGCGCAGGGTCAGCATCGCACCACCGCCCTCGGCCGGCGCCTCGGCGCCGTGCAGGGCGGCGCCCTTGACCGCGCCGGCGGTGCCCCGGTCGACGAAGTCGTTCTCGGTCACCTCCAGCTCCAACCGACCGCGGCTGCCGTTGACCATCACCCGGTAGCCCTCCCAGGGCGCGTACGCGGTGAGGTGGTACGTCATGGTGGCACCGGTCGAGTAGCGGGCGAGGACCGCCATGTCGTCCTCGATGCTCACCCCGGGGGCGAAGACGTTGCGGTCACGCTGGTAGCCGTCCTCGGCCTCGGCGTCGAGGTACAGCTCGCGTAACCGGGGATGCGCGTCGAGTCGCAGCGCGAACGGGTCGTCGGCGGCGGCGGGGGAGCCGTACGCCCGGTCGTAGTCACGGGCGTAGCCGTGCCGGCGGCCCTGCTCGCCGTAGAAGAAGAGCCGGCCGGCGGCGTACACCTCGACGGGGGTGGCGGCCAGCCACCAGTTGACCAGGTCGAAGTGGTGGCTGGCCTTGTGCACCATCAGCCCGCCGGAGGTGGCCTTGTCGCGGTGCCAGCGGCGGAAGTAGTCGGCGCCGTGGCGGACGTCGAGCAGCCACTCGAAGTGCACCGAGCCGATCTCGCCGACCGCGCCGTCGGCGAGTAGTTGGCGGACCTGCTCGTGCAGGGGGTTGTAGCGGTAGTTGAACGCGACTGTCACCCGACCGCCGGTCTCGGTGACCGCGTCCAGGATGCGCCGGCAGCGCGGCGCGTCGACTGTCATCGGTTTCTCGGTGACCACCTCGCGGCCGGCGTGCAGCGCGGCCACCACGTACGCGTCATGGCTGACGTCCACGCTTGTGACAAGCACGACGTCGACGTGCTCGGAGTCCAGCATGGCCGCGAAGTCAGCGGCGCGGTAGGTCGGCACCGGGCGGTGGCCCAGCTCGGCCAGCCAGCGGTTGTGCGTGTCCATCCGGGTCTGGTTGACGTCGGCGAAGGCGACCAGCTCGGCGGTGTCGGCGTGGTCGAGCACCAGGGCCCGGACGAACATCTCCGCCCGTGCGCCGGCGCCCACCACGGCGTACCGGACCCGGCCGCCGGCTCTCGGTGACATGCGGTCGCCTCCCGGGTGATCCTGCAAAGGTTTGCAATGAAGTAATCACGATCAATGCGATCACGTCAACGATGGCGGTGCAGGCGGTGGTATTTATTGGTCTTTGTGCGGTTGTATGTCACCGAGAGGAGGGTGGACGCAACACAGCCATAACCATTGACCGTTGACACTGGCACAACCGTTTGCATTAATGGGCCACACCCACGTGATCGCCGCCACATCGGACGAAGGGTCAGCCGTGCCAGTCACCATCCGGGACGTCGCCCGGGCGTCCGGTGTGCACATCTCCACCGTGTCCCGCACCTTCTCCGCCCCGCACCTGGTCAACCCGGACACCCGGGTCCGGGTGCTGGCCTGCGCGGAGGATCTGGGTTATCGCCCCAACCGCGCCGCCCGGGCCCTGATCACCGGGCGGACGCACAACATCGGGCTGATCATCGCCGACATCGCGAACCCGTTCTTCCCGCCGCTGATCAAGGCGGCGGAGAGCCAGGCCCGACACCGCGACTACCACGTCTTCGTGGCCGACACCAACGAGGACCCCACCGCCGAGGAGGAGCTGGTCCACGCGCTGGCCAAGCAGGTCGACGGGGTGCTGCTGTGCAGCCCGCGGATGAGCAACAGCCTGATCGAGCAGCTCAGCCGCGAGGTGCCGCTGGTGGTGGTGAACCGCCAGGTGACCGGTCTGCCCTGCGTGCTGATGGACGTCGGGCAGGGCGCCCGCTCGGCGGTCGAGCACCTCATCGGCCTGGGCCACCGCGGCATCGCGCTGCTCGGTGGCCCACGCAGCTCGTGGACCAACCGCGAGATGCGCCGCGCCGCCGGCACGGCGGCCCGAGCCGGCGGCGCGGAGCTGACAGTGCTCGGTCCGAACGCGCCCACCGTGAGCGGCGGCGCCGCCGCCGCCGAGCAGGTGCGCCGCAGCGGCGTGTCCGCAGTGCTCGCCTACAACGACCTGATGGCGATCGGCCTCATCGAAGGGCTGGACGCGCTCGGGGTCCGGGTGCCGCAGGAGGTGAGCGTCGTCGGGGTCGACGACATCACCCTCAGCCGACTGACCCGACCCAAACTGACGACGGTGGCCACCCCCACCGGGGCCGCCGGCCGGACGGCCGTCGACATGCTGCTGCAACAGGACATCGAGTCACCGCGCGGCGCGCGGGGAACCGGTGCCGGCACGGCGCTCGGCGTCCGTCGTACCACCGCACAGGTAATGCTGCAGACCGACCTGGTCATCCGCGACTCGACCGGACCGGGCCCGCACGCCCGGCCGGCACGTCCCCTGGCCGCACCGCAGGGCCCGGACCCGCATCGCCCTGCGGTCCCGGGCATCCCGACCACGGCCACCGGTGACGCCGTCGCCTCCTAATGCCGAGGAGTGAGCGCACATGCACCCCGCAACGCCTCCCACAGTTGACGCGCCCGTCGGGCGCAGTGACCGTACCCGGCTGCCTCGGCGGCGCCTGCTGCGCGGCCTGCTCGCCATGACGGTGGCCGCGCCGCTGCTGCTCGGGGCCGCCGCCTGCGGCGACGACGACGGCGCCGCCGGCCCGAACGCCCCGGTCAAACTCTCCATCTTCTGGTGGGGCGGCGACGCCCGCGCCAAACTGACCGAGGACGCCCTGGCGCTCTACACCCAAAAGCACCCGAACGTGACATTCGAGAAGACCTGGCAGGCCAACCAGGGCTACTTCGACAAGCTGGCCACGCTCACGGCCGGCGGCAACCCGCCGGACCTGTTCCAGATCGACGACAACTACCTGGCCGAGTACGCGGCCCGCAACACCACGCTCGACCTGACCTCGTACCAGAAGTCCGGCAAGCTGGACACCTTCAAGTTCCCCGAGAGCCTCTGGCAGTACGGCGTGGTCGACGGCAAACTCGCCGGGCTGGCCGCCGGGGAGAACACCCAGGGTCTGGTCTACAACAAGACGCTGCTGACCAAGAACAACCTGCCCGAGCCCACCACCGGAATGACCTGGGAGCAACACATCGCCTGGGCCGAGGAGGTGTCGAAGAAGACCGGCGTACCCGGCACCCAGGACCCCAGCGCCGACTACAAGGCGCTCTGGGTCTGGCTGCGCCAGCAGGGCAAGGATCTCTACAAGGGCTCCGAGTTGGGCTTCACCGCCGAGGACGTCACCACGTGGTTCGAGCTGTGGAAGGGCGCCCGCGACCGCAGGGCCACCCCGACCGCGGACGTCATCCACGAGGGCAACTCCAGCGACGTCACCAAGCAACTGGTGGTCACCGGCAAGTCGGCGACCTCGTGGGTGTGGGCCAACCAGATGCCCGACCTGAAGAAGAACACGAAGGACGAGCTGGGCGTGATCGCCTACCCCGGTGACCCCAGCGCGCAGTGGGCCCGCGCCTCGATGTACTGGTCGGTGTTCAAGGGCAGCAAGAACAGGGACGTCGCAGTCGACGTGATCAACTTCCTGAACAACGACCTGGCGGCGGTCAAGCTGCTCGGCACCGACCGGGGCCTGCCCTCCAACCTGGACCTGCGCCGGGTGGTGAGCGACGACACCACAGACCCGGCGATGAAGCAGTCGATCGCCGTCGAGGCCGAGCTGACCCAGAAGTTCGGCCCGTCACCGCAGGTGCCGATCAAGGGACACAGCAAGGTCAAGTCCGAGCTGATCAAATCCGCCGAGAACGCTCAGTACGGGCGGGCCACCCCCGCCGAGGCCGCCACCCAGTTCGTCGAGGCGTGCAAGTCCGCCATCGCCTGACCGCCGTAGCAGGCGAGGAGAGGAGCCGCAGGTGGCGTTGACCACGGCGCCCGACCCGACCCGACGCGGCCCCGGATCCGTCCGGGCCCACCCCAAGCGGCGTGGGCCCGGACGCATCCGGCACACCGAAGGTCTGGCGGGGTACGTCTTCCTGTCGCCGTGGCTCATCGGCCTGATGGGTGTCACGGCGATCCCCATGCTGCTGTCGCTCTACCTGAGCTTCACCGACTACGACGTGCTCACCCCCTTCTCCGAGGTGCGGTGGGTGGGGCTCGCCAACTACGAACGGATGTTCACCGCCGACCCGTCGTACTGGCACGCGGTGCGGGTGACAGTGACCTTCGCGCTTGTCGCCGTACCGCTGAAGCTGGTCGCGGCGCTCGGCGTGGCACTGCTGCTCAACCGCGCCTGGCGCGGCGTCGGGTTGTTCCGTGGGCTGTTCTACCTGCCGTCGCTGCTCGGCGGCAGCGTCGCGCTGGCCATCGTCTGGGTCAACATGTTCAACCGCGACGGCGCGTTCAACTCGCTGCTGAGCCTCTTCGGCATCACCGGCAAACCGTGGGTCAACGACCCCGACTGGGCCCTGGAAACGCTTATGGTGCTCGCCATCTGGCAGTTCGGCGCACCGATGGTGATCTTCCTGGCCGGGCTCAAGCAGGTGCCCACCGAGCTGTACGAGGCCGCCGCCGTCGACGGCGCCGGCCGGTTCCGCCAGTTCCGCAACGTCACACTGCCGATGCTCTCCCCGGTGATCTTCTTCAACCTGGTGCTGGAGACGATCAACGGGTTCCAGGGCTTCACCGCCGCGTTCGTGCTCAGCAACGGCACCGGCGGCCCGGTCGACTCCACCCTGATGTACACGCTGAACCTCTACATCACCGGCTTCACCGAACTCGACATGGGCTACGCCTCGGCGATGGCCTGGGTGTTCCTGCTCGCCATCGCGGTCATCACCGCGATCTTCTTCAGCACCGGACGGTTCTGGGTGCACTACTCCGACGAGGAGGACCGGTGACGCTGACCCCGACGGCCGTAGCGCTACCGAGCCCACGCCGACGCCCTGGCGGCCGGCCGCTGCTGCGACTGCTCATCCTGGTCGCGATCGTCGCCGTGGTGCTCTACCCGCTGATCTGGATGGTCGGCACCTCGGTGAAGTCCCAGGAGGAGATCGTCAACAACCTCGGGCTGCTGCCCGAGCGGTTCACCCCGGGCAACTACACAGCAGGGTGGTCCAACTTCGACGTCAGCTTCGGCCGGTTCTTCCTCAACAGCGCGATGGTCAGCCTGCTCACCGTCGTCGGCAACGGGCTCTCCTGCCTACTGGCCGCGTACGCCTTCGCCCGGCTGCGGTTCCGGCTGCGCGGAGTGTGGTTCGCCGTCATGATCGGCACGCTGCTGCTGCCGCAACACGTCCTGATCGTGCCGCAGTACATCCTGTTCCGGACGCTCGGGCTGGTCGGCGGCGAATGGCCGTACCTGCCGCTGCTCGTCCCGCAGTTCCTGGCCACCGAGGCGTTCTTCGTCTTCCTGATGGTGCAGTTCATGCGGGGCATCCCGCGCGAGCTGGACGAGGCGGCGCGGATCGACGGCGCCGGCCCGTACGGCATCTTCCGGCACATCATCCTGCCGCTGAGCCGCCCCGCGCTGGTCACCACGGCGATCTTCTCGTTCATCTGGACCTGGAACGACTTCTTCCGGCAACTGGTCTTCCTGTCCCAACTGCAGGACTACACGGTCCCGGTCGCGCTGACCCTGTTCATCGACTCGACAAGCCAGAGCGCGGTCGGGCCGATGTTCGCCATGTCGGTGCTGTCGCTGCTGCCGGTCTTCCTGTTCTTCGTCGCGTTCCAGCGGATGCTCGTCGAGGGGATCAACACAAGTGGCATCAAGGGCTGAACCGACGACCGACCCCACCGGCCGGCGGGACTGGCGCGACGTCACCCGCGACGCCGCCGACCTGGCGTTGCTCGGCATCCTGTTGACCCTGGCGGCAGCCCCGCTGCTCACCGCGGCGGCGGCTGCCGGCACCGCAAGCGCGGCGGTGCACTACTGGACGCGCACCGGCGGTTGGCCGTCGGCACGCGCCATCCTGCGCCGGTTCGTCCGTTCGGTGCTGCCGGGTGTGCCGGTCAGCCTGCTCGCGCTCGCCGTGGCCGGGCTGCTCGCCGCCGACCTGGCCGCGTTGGCCACCGGCCGGGTGCCGGGCGGGCCGCCGGCACTGCTGGTGACCGCACTGGTCGTGATCGCGGTCGGCGGGCTGCTTACCGTAGTGGTGATAGGGATTCCGCTGCTGGCCGCCCTGCCGCTGATCGGCCTGCCGGCCGCCGGGC